>NZ_JBFRJZ010000012.1:0-163313 GCF_041469125.1 Vibrio sp. 10N.286.51.E5
CAAAATTATTTACAGGGTCAAGCAATAGTAAGCAACTAATTGACGTGCTGTTTCTTTAGAGTGACCAGCAGTGTCTAAAGTTGTTCGATTAGTTTCTCTTTGGGTGTCTGCGAGTTCCTTTTTCAGAGCCATCAGCTTTTCATTTTCCTGAACAACCTCAGATTCTGTAATTTTCAACTTAGCTTTCTGTTCTTCATGAATTGATTTCATAGTGTTGTAATCAGATTCTACGCCTTCAAGTTTATCTTCTTTGCTAGCAATCTCATTGTTGATTTGTTGATAATTGCGGCTTACAGAATCGAACTCTTTTTGCACTTTTTCTAAAGACTTTCTAGTGTTTTCAATGTTTGTTTCGTTGTTAAGCCTCTCTTGTTCCAGTCGGTGGATATTATCTAGTAAAGATTCCACCTGTCCAGAAGCACGACCAATCATCAGGTTAATGTCAGCAAACTTCTTGATGATGTTTTGAATCTCTATGTATGGTTGCTCTTGAGCTTTTTTTAGTGCTTTTTGTGCGAGTTCAAGCTTTTTTGGTTCTTGTAATAATCTTTGGTAGCTAGTGAATTTAAGTGATTTCAAATCAACATTTTTTGGCAGAATGATACCGAGAGCCATTTCATGAACTTGATATGTTGTCACGAGTTCATCATCAATAGTTGATGTTTGGCGTTTGATAATAAATTTCTTGTCCATTCCCTTATAAGAAATCAGCTCCAATGCGCCACTGTTCTCATCGTGAGGATAGCTAGAGGACTTCAGCTCTGAAACAATAACAGGTTCTCGAAAGAGAATTACGTTTTCACCCTGTAATGAGTTTTCATCATGACTAGCTAATGCTAAGGCTTTAAGAGCGAATTTGGCGTCACTCTCAATTAGCCCTTCTGCATCAAAGCTTTTGTAATAACGAAATTGTGGGCTACTTTGCTCAATTCGATATTCAGTGAACAAAGTGTCTAGAGCATCAAGATATTCATTGAATGGCTTCCTGATTTTGTTTACATCTATCGTGCTAAACAACTCTTTTAGCTCTTGTTCATTCAAGTTTTTGTTTTCAAACTTCACCGTAGCCATCTCTCTGTTGTAGTTTCTTTTTCTTTCGTGGATTGTACCAGAATGATATGCAGACTAGCTCATTGTTTTGGTTTTCAAGTATCGATTATTAAACGCAAAGTACTGATTGTGTGAGGTATGACAGTTTGTTTACTTTTGCGAACTTCGACACTAAATACAGATGTGAAAATAGAGATGCTTACTAGCATCAACTTAATGCTTAGCTCACTCACTTTGCCGAGTAGTGAGCATCTCTATTTTTACAAACCGACGGCAATCGGCACCTCAAAGCATTAAGTAATTCCCCTTTAAGAAATACTTTCCAGACAGAAATCTATCTATATAGGTTCGATTGCGCACATCTAAGGAAAGATAATGAAAACCAATAAACTATTCATTCATGAATACCCACCAGGCTCAGGTAAGACTCACTCAATGGTTCAGTCTGTAATTGAAAGTGATTGTAGAGTTGTATTTGCAGCGCCAACTCTGAAGTTAATCTATGAGATAGAAAAGCAGTTCGATGATTGCTTTGTGATTACTGGTGAGACACCACCAAGAGGTCAAACTGTTTCAGAGTATCTAGCTAACAACAAAGACGAAATCAATGATACAAGAGTAATTTTGACTACACATGCAACGCTATTGCGTCATGCTGATTTCTTTGGTGAAAGAACATTGATTATAGATGAGCTACCGCTTGAAATCCTCCAGTTCAAAAGCATTTGGACTAGCTTGGAGGATGCTGCAATGTTGCGACTAATCATGAGCAGTGAAGAGCAAATCAAGAAGCGATTGAAATCTCATAGACAAGGTAGTAGCGAGCTATCTGACGACAAAGCTGAAATGCTAGAAGCTGCTTTGTCTCAAGAGTTTGCTATTGAAGAGCATCAAGGCAAGGAAAAATATGGGTTTCATTATGCTTACTACACCGACCCAAAGAAGTTTGAGAACTTTGAGCAGATTCACTTAATGGCAGCAACGGTTAAAGACACCATGCCCTTCATGTACTTTACCAAGCTATGTGACTATCAAGCTGGTGTATCTTGTAATACTGAGTTCAAAGTTCGTGGTAATGAAATGACGAACAATGTCACTATATATCCACTGGCTGTGTTTGACGACTCTGAGCGAGATTTTATTAGCAGAGAGGTTCTTGAGAGACACTTTGATGAAATGGTTGATATTGTTCAGAAAAATACTGACCAAAACATTATTACTATTACCAACAAAGAGCGACAAAAAGCACTTAGAGAACCACTGGAACTAATACCAACAAAAGCGCACGGCCTGAATGCATACAAACACAAGACAGAAGCCGCTGTTATCTACTCTGCCAATCCAAATCCTTACCAAATTCCATTCATGGAAAAGTGCTCAAAGGCTCTTGGCTATGACAAGAATTATCTAACTGATGCTTATATAAATCAGAATGTGCTAGACGTTGTTTATCAAGCCGTTACTAGAACAGCGATTCGAGTACCAGACGACAACAGGCCATGTAAGTTCTTTGTTCCTGACATGAGAGCGGCTAGCTGGCTCATGAAAAAGCTACCTAATGCAGTAATTGATACTACACAAGCTGTTGTGGTCAAAGAGGATAAAGGTGGTGGTCAGCTTGGCAACAAAGGAAATACCAAAGCAAGGGGGTGTCCCGTTATTAAATCCTTAATCGAGAAGTATGCTACAAAACCAAAGGCTAAAAGGCTGGTGGACAGGTTCGTTAAAGCAAATGGGATTTATCCAGATATCAATGAACCTAAACACATGCTTCGACTATACAAAGCGAATGCAATGAAGCGCGTGCCAAAGGACTTTGAGTTTAACGTAGGGTTGTCGAAATGAGCGTGGAAATATGGGATATCAAGGATGCACTTAAAGGCTTCGACCCTCGCGACTACGAGGGTTTTCTTTACTATGTGTGGTTTCCAGATATTGATTACTACTACATTGGCATAATGAAATATTGGACTAAAGATGGTGATGTTAGCCCATGGATGTACTACACCACCAGCAACAAGGATGCTCAAAGGCTCATCACTGAAGGGCAAGAATTATCAGGCTGTTTAGCTTCTGGATCCACCAATGTCACCCTGAGCATGACTTATAATCAGGAATCGATTAAGTGTCTTGACCAAAGAAATAGAAACTAAGGCTAGAGTGTAATTGGCGCATCTATAAGCAGGAAAGCGTTACTCATCTACCTCTATTAAGGAACCTATAAAGGAGTAGTTCAGTAACACTTTTAAAGGAACTAACCGATACATTTGCGCAGCAAATGGGAAGACAGCTTGCTGTCTGACACAATCTCTTCCCAACGTGGCAATAATTCAGTACGTACTTCCCCATAAGTAGTATTTCACTAATACCCATTCTGGAAAGATACCTTCCCGTAAAGTTATTGGATAGCAATACTGAGTGAGCTTCGCTTACACAAAATGCTACGCATTTTGTCAACCTTCTAACTTCTTAATTGGTTAGGTGGCAGCTTAACCCCTTCCTCTATAGAGATAATAAGCTGCCATTTTGGTAATACTGGTAATGCCACCCTGACCCACTGTTTACTCGCTACGTTGGTTTATTGCGAGTAAACTTATAGGTGCGTTTACCTACTTACCGGCCTAGGCATTAAACGCGCTATTAGATTCTAGTGCGACGATGGTCGTAATGTTAGCGCTAGTGAATTGCACTGCACCTTTATGGCAAATTTGAACGAGCGTCTTACTTCTTTCGAGGTGTTTGATGTTACGCACCTCAATAAAGGCACTAAACGAATCGAAATCCTTCTTCACTCCAACCAGTTTGACGTAATCATCATTACCAATTTTAGTCCAGAAACTTAACTCTGCCCCATCACTTTTAATCAGCACTGAGTCAGTGCCAATTATACTATCCACGATACCTTTGTTAATGGTAAACGAGTAATCTATACCTTCTTTAGTAAGGTCCATGACACTCTTTGGTGAGTCACCCCTCATAAGGCCATCTTCTTCATGACAAGAGACCTCTGAGCCAACGTCCACCATCTTGAGCATACCCTGAATATCATCTATGTATTGAGGTCTCTCAATCTCTATCTCAAAGTTTGATTTGACGTAAACCTGATTACCATAAGACTTAACATGGATAACGCCATTGTCCAGCAATACCTCAGCTTTGACCTGACTCATTCGCCTGAGTACGTCAGCTATTCTCTTAGTCAGTATCATAAGCTCTCCAATCTCTCTACAAGCTTCAAAAGCTCGCCATATGACTCATGAGTTTCATACACTTTCAAGTCAGCCCTGAACTCTTTAGCGAGCTTTCTAGCACGCTTACTGAACTGCACTTTGAACTCATCAGCACTTTTCGCTGGTGGCTCATCATCGAAAGTAATCTCTAACTCAACCTCTTTCTTACGCGCCCTGAGAGCATCACGCAGATACCTCTGACTTAGCTCAAATTCACCCTCAGCCACTTCAATGGCTTTCTTCTGAATAAGGTTTAACGCCTTCTTAGCTGCTTCTTTAACTTTGTTATTACTAGCACTCTCTAGTGAGGATTGACCGCGAGCAATAAGAAGCGCTTCTGGTGCATCTTTCTTGCTAAGGTTGCCATTCTGTATGCTTCCACTGATGGCTTGCTCATAAACTTCATCACGCATTCTCAACATGATTTCATCTATTCGTTTCAAGGCATGTTCTTTCTTCTGTGCTGGTTTTAGGTCGTTTCGTTTTAGATTCTCATCTAACTCGATTAATCGAGCATCTTCATCAGTCAGCACTATTCGAGCATCAATTTCTTCTAGTCCTAGCTCACGACAAGCTTCAAGCCTATGAGCGCCAGCAATCAATGTGGCTCTATCACTAGCAAGTACTATTGGGCTGATAAGTCCAATGGTATGAATGGATTTCATCAACTCACTGATTTTGACTTTACTGACTGGCCTCATCCTTGTTGCAGGAACCGTGATTTTGTTTATTTTGATTTTGGCTGACTTCATAAGACCTCGTTGAAATAAACGTAGCGTACTTTTCAACGATATCAGAAAGCTCATAAACGTGCGAACAGTGACACACTTCTAAATCATTCACTACGTTGGTTTATTGCCAACCACTACCTAGCTTGATTAGCACTATGTGGTAAAATACTGTAATAAGGAGAGTTTATGGCAACATTATCACGCAAAGACAGAGCAACATTAACCAAATACTTGCAGATGGACGGTGGTTACGTCCTAGATTTTTCCAATCGAACATTTACCATTTTCTTTGAAGATTTCAATATTGATATCGACGACGAGAAGTACTCTCTTGGCTATACTTCCAACTCCAAAGGCAACCGAATGAAAGGCTTTTGGGATACTGAAGATGACGCCACTGTAGGCAAGGTACTATTAGGGCTTGTTGAGTACTATGATGAGAAAAGAGAAACTGGCTACAATGGCTATAAAGGACACAGTGATGAACTGCGTGCTACTTGCTTGAGATTGGCTAACGAGTTAATCAATGGCACTTACAATCCAGATGCTAAGCTTGGTGCTAGACTTGCTCAGCCAGTACGCAAGACAGTTTCAAAACGTAGTCAAGCTGAACTAGAAAGCATATTTGCCCTACCTACTGAGCCAGTTGCTCAAACAACAAGCCAAGCGAACCCAATCCCACAAGTGAGCACTCCAGATTGGATGAGCAAACCACAGCAAACCACACCGCAACCACTACAGAGCATTCAACAACCTAGTCAAGGCTGGAATCAATCAGCACACCAACCTGTGCAGCAGCCAATACAGCAACCTCCCGAACCACAGAAAGTCTTTATAGTGCATGGGCATGATGAGGTACTCAGGCTTGAGGTAGAAAACTTTATTAGAAAGATTGGTATGATACCTGTGGTGCTTATGGACCAAGCCAGTGGCAGCAGCACTATCATAGAAAAGATTGAAAAATATGGTAAAGCCGACTTTGCTATTGTTTTATACACACCATGTGATGTTGGTAGGCACAAAAATGCCACAGAGCTTAATGGTCGAGCACGTCAAAACGTTGTGTTTGAGCATGGCTATTTCATTGCAAGACTAGGTAGAGATAAAGTGGCTGCCATTGTTAAGCAAGGCGTGGAAATCCAAAACGACATTCAAGGCGTTGTCTACATTGGCGCTGAGCTTGACTGGCAAACAAGGTTGCTTAAAGAGTTCCATGCTGTTGGGCTGAGCTTCAATCCAAGTGGTCTTTATACCTAATTTCCAGACACTGACCATTGAAGGCATTCTGGCACTGGCTTACTCCAAGAACTTGCTATGCAGTGAAACTTCAAGTAGAGCACACAAGACTTAATCAAGCCTATCGAAGAAGCTACTGAGCTACTACAAGAATAAACAGAAACGATAAGCCCTGCTCAAGTGGGGCTTTTTAACATTCAATAGCAACATAAGATATTAGCTCAAAGCAAAACGGCCCCTCAACAGACAGTAGTCTGATAATACCTGATAAAAACCTCTCATTGCTTTCCTTGGCATAGTCAGATGATACGTTTATCATTCTTGATGTCAGATGAGAGGATATTATGAAATATATATACACAAGAGTTAGCACCAAGAAGCAAAACTTAGGCACACAAACCGACCTAACAAAAATATACACAGATGCCAAGCTTATCGAAGAAAAGATAAGTGGTGCCGTGGCTTTCGATGAGCGCCCTATGTTTGACAGCCTTAATAGCAACCTAAAGCCTGGTGATACTATTGTTGTCTATGACCTGTCTCGATTGGGCAGAAACACACAGCACCTGCTTGCTCTTGTAGATGAATGGAGAGCGAGAAGCGTTAACCTAATCGTGCATAACCTTGGTGGTGATGTAGTAGATACGTCAAGCGCCACTGGCTACATGCTTTTTACTATTCTCTCCGCTGTGGGCCAAATGCAAAAAGACTTACAGAATGAAAAAATACAGCTTGGTGTAGATAGAGCTAAAGCTGAGGGTAAGATGAAAGGTGGAGTGCCATACAAGCTAAAACAGACCGAAAAAGCTTATAGGCTGGTAACTGAAAATGGACTTTCCAAAAAAGATGCTTCAAATGCTTGCGGCATTGGGGTTGCTACGCTCTACAGATACATAAAGGAACTAAATGAAAGTTGAACTATATTGTGGTGCTGAAGTGCTAACTCCCCCCTATGTCAGCGCCATTACAGATTAACAGTAAAAGACAGGCGCATTGAAAACCAACATTTAACAGCTAACGGTCAGCAAGTAAATCCACTTAACTACCCATTACACCCTAGAACCCTACCCCAATCCATTATTTGAACGTTCAAAAATCACTGCACTAAATACAAGTATGAGCAGTCGAGTTGTCAGCTTACGCTCAGTGTTGTGCTCACTCAAAAAAGCACTCTTATTCAGTGTTGGCTTTCACTCAAACTAAGCTCAGCCCCTAGACAGGCTGTAACATTCCTAGTGCGCTCACACTTTAACTGAGCACCTATTCCTTATTCACTTGCCAAAGTGAGCTTGTAGTCAATGCAATAGCGACAAGCAAGTGTGCTCACACTTTAACTGAGCACTCATTCCAATAAGTCTGCCGACACTTTCCCTGCTCTATAGCTGTTTACAACATACGGGTAAAGTCGGCTTTAAGAGGACATATGAACAAAACCAAACGCAAAGAATATAACCAAGCTCATTACGAGAAAAACAGCGATGAGCTGAAAGAAAAAGCACGCCTACGAAGAGTGGAAGCCAAGCAAGAAAAGACATTCTCTGAACTACTAAAAGAGTTTGCAAACAATATTCAGTTAGCGGAAACAAACTACTTACAAACTGTTATTGATGAAACTGCCATTAGCCCTTACAAGCTCTCTGTAATCTACAAGAAACTACGTGAAGACATGAAACTGTCTGAGCACCAACGCTTACACATTCACAATAACATTCCACTTAAAAAACTGTTACGTCAACGACTTGAACAGCAACAACAAGTGAGTGAGTTGCTATGAGAGGCATGACTACATTACAGAAACTTGCACAGCTCTATAAGACAAGTGTTCAGCACAATGACAAAGCAGAGCGTGACTTTGTGGAGATACACACCGATAACGACATTTACTTTGTCATTTGTAATGACGCAGTGCATGAAAACACGCTGTTAGTCGCTACAGATAAGCACAATGACTATGTAAAAGTGAGCAATAACAATAAGTCGTTTGAGGCATTAAAGACTTTATTCGATGAACAAATCACAGAGACAGTAAATGAAGCAAACAAAAGAGCACCAAAGAAAAGAGCTGTTGAGCTATTTGGGGAGCTTTACAAAGTCTGAGACACCAAGCTTAGGGCAGTTTGACGAACTCAACACACTGAGCTTAATCACTAAGCCAGACGACCATGTAATACCAGAAGAGCTTGAACGCGCTTTCACTAACTTTATTGAACATGCTTATGAATACAGAGTTGAAAGAGCTGGCATGCACTACGTCAACCAGTTGCTAAAAAGCAATGACAGTAAGACAGAGACAAACGTGACATTAGCCTCAATCACTGGCTTAAACACGCACGTAGTCAACTCACTAATAAGACAGATGTTAATCAGCAAAATGAATGCATTAGCTGAGGACAAACAACGAAATAACAACGGAGAATGCTTTGATAGAAGCATTATTTTTTAAATGAAAGTAGAACAACAAACAAACGAAATAACACCTGCGCATAATGGTGTAGTGTTCTTGAACAAAGAAGCGTCAGACAAGAAAGACATGCAAAACACAATCGGTCGCTTTGATGAAACTCGAAAGGCTATTGCCTTTCTTAAAGGAACACCGAACGGAGATAAGTGGAAGGCACTTATGGACGGAGGCTTTCAAATCCACCTAGCCAAAGACGACCGAAACAACTATTTCATTACTGACTTGTTAGACAACATTTCTAAGTCTGGCATTCATGAAAGTGAGTCAGTAGATATTGAGAAAACCGACAACTTTAAAGATGACGAAGGCAACAGTTCAGACCGTCCAGAAATCGTGTTTAAAGAAGAATCTGATTTTATGAAGCAGGACATTGATGATGCAATGGACTTAGATTTTACAACTGAGAACCTGAACTATGAGCACCGAGTTGGACTGTATAACGAAGATGCAAACAGCTACACCCTACGTGAAGAACTAAAAGACTTGCTTGACGAGTTTGAGTTTAACATTGACGAAAACGAAGAAGGTGTTATTGCTCGAATCGCGCCAGAGTCTATCAATGCACGTAAGTTACTAAAACTTGTCAACCTACTTAAAAAGCAAGAACAAGCTGACGAGGACGAGCTACAAGAAGCCTTAGACAGTAATAAGGTTAGCTTTGACAGTCTGCCTATTGTTAAGAGCTTATTACGCAGAATGTCATTAGCTCAGAAACATGGTGAACAAGAAGAATCAGACGACGCAGAAATCGAACTTAACGAACTTATCAAGCAATACAGTGAGAGCAATCCACCAGCTACTGGCATTGATAAGGTTGAGCAAGAACGTGACGACATTCTAACCAAAAAAGAAAGCTCAACAGATGCTAATGGCAATGCGTATACGCATTCACGTCAAAAGCAAACACAGAGCACCCCTAATACACAAAAGTCTAAGTCGAAACTAAAGTCTGGTAACTCAGTAAAGAAAGCTGTTAAGAAGCTAGCAAAGGCAGTGACTAAGCGCGAGAGCTTAGACGACAAGCTAAAAGCTGATGCTAAAAAAGCACGTCTTGCAGAGTCAATCTTGGCTGAATCTGGTGTGCAAATCAGAGGGCAACAGCAAGTGAGCACACAGTATGTTGTCTAACAGATACATTATTAATAAGCAGAGTCATAAGGCGTATAAACTCAATGGCATTAACTTCAAATCAAACACGCTTTACACGCGCTTTGAACATACTGCTCTTAGTCAGTTACCAGAACACGCTTACAAGCTTATTACTACTGACTTACAGCCTACTGATGTTCTTATTTTAGAGACAATCACTAAAGGCAGTGAGCTTGCTTTGTATGAGGTGATTGAGCTATGACAGCTCTTATCTAAAGGTGTAGGAGATTCATGAACGTTACTTTCATTACTACTTATGGGAAGGAATACCACGACAAAGTGCTACCCACCATTAAAACACTACCGCAACCTATTCGATGGTATGTCGATGACGTCCAGTATGCTAACGAGATAAAGGAACAGCATAATCTGGACGTTGAGATTCTACTTGGCGAGTGGGACGATTTTGCAATATTTGAACCAAACCCATTTAGGTATGCGGGAGTCAATATGGTTATCTATGCCATGCACCATTTAATAAGTGAAAACCTTTATGATAAGGCTGTCTACGTTGACCCAGACGTGATTAACCTTGGTGGAGTCGAAGAGCTATTTGAGATTGATTGTAATAACTATCAAGTGATGTGTAGCAATGCTGGCAACTGGCTTGAACAAACAGAATCACCGTCTTATTACGGTATTAATGGTGGTGTTTATTTGTTTAATCTTGTCAATCTTAGACTTGATGTACCTCTTCAGTTTCATGAGGTATTAACAGCCCGCGATGATGAGCAGTATTTCGTTAGCCATAACCTCAATCAAGGCGGCCACTTAACTGGAAAGATTGGTCGATTTAATACCATTTACAACTTTTATATTGACGATAGATTCATGGATTCAGCGCATTACAAGCAAGCACTCAAGATGCTGCCAAAAGCCAAGATACTACACTTCATGAGTCCAAAGTGGCATGACAGAAAAGGAATCATGGCTAACCTCTATCAGAAGTACTTCGAGTAAATAAAAACCAAGCATTTAGCTAGGTAACAAAAAGAGAACAAATGAAAAATAAAACAAGAGCATGGACTGCACACGAGGTTTATCTTGTGAAAAGTCTTGTCGAATGGCTAAAGAAAAACAGCGTAACAGAAGCACAACGCAAGATGCTTGCTGAGTGTCTGGGGGTGATGTAATGGCAACTAACGGTATACCAAATATAACTCCTGAAAATGCTGTTGAGTGTCAAGCAAAGTCAGTTGCCAGTCGTTTGAAAAACAAAGCACGAAAAGCTGAAATAGCAGACTTCATTAACAGTAAGTCTGTGACTGAGATACTGGAAGACTACAACATTGATGTAAAGCTGACTGCTCAAGACAAGAAAGATATCGGTGTATATCTCTATAAAGAGCTTATTTCTGCTGAGCAAAAGCACTCGCACAGAATGGAACAACAACTTTTCCAGAAGAGACTAAAGTCCGGTGATATTGATGTTGAACGTGCTGTTACAGACATTAGTGATAAGAAGAAAGTCTGGAGATTCACTGATTTGGTAAATGGTGAGCTACTGACTTCTATAGACACTCATAAGCTTTTGGAGCTATTCGAGCAAAACAAAAATGAGCAACCTAATCCAGATGAGCAAAACAGATTGTTAATGGTTTGGAGGCTTGTAAATGGGAAAGCTTAAAAGTGAAGTAGACGAGCAAGAAGAGCTTCTTTATCACGAGTCATTGAAGAGAGCTTCTGAGGGATATTGGCTAGAACAAGGCTCTGAAGAATATGTTGCTCAAGAAGAGTTGAGTGATATTGAGTTTGTTGGAACAGTGAACGAACTACTTAAACAATATGGCTCTGCTGAAGAGACACAGGCTCAACGTAAGAGAGAAAAGCCCAGCATTTAGCTGGGCTTTGTCATATCTAAATGATATTAAAGAATTTTATCAAGTTCAGAGATAATATCAGAGCAACTTTGCTTTGCATCGCCAAACAGCATCTGCGTGTTCTCTTTGAAGAACAGTGGGTTTTGCACACCGGCGTAACCTGTGTTCATCGAACGCTTGAATACGATAACATTCTGAGCGTTCCAAACTTCAAGTACTGGCATACCAGCAATTGGGCTGTTTGGATCTTCAAGTGCTGCAGGGTTTACGGTGTCATTCGCACCAATTACCAATACAGTATCTGTCTCATCGAAGTCATCGTTGATTTCGTCCATTTCTAGAACGATATCGTAAGGCACTTTCGCTTCAGCAAGCAGTACGTTCATGTGACCCGGTAACCTACCAGCAACTGGGTGGATACCAAATCGAACATTAATGCCCTGCGCTCGTAGCTTCTCAGTGATTTCATGCACTGGGTATTGTGCTTGAGCTACTGCCATGCCGTATCCAGGAGTGATGATTACTGACTTAGAGTTTTTCAGCATATCAGCCACATCTTCAGCTGATGTTTCGCGGTGTTCACCTTGCTCTTCATCGCCATCAGACACAACCACTTCTTGGCCGAATCCACCAGCAATAACGCTGATGAAAGAGCGGTTCATCGCCTTACACATAATGTAAGACAGAATCGCACCCGACGAACCAACCAATGCACCAGTTACGATAAGCAGATCGTTTGCAAGCATGAAACCTGCCGCTGCTGCTGCCCAACCAGAGTACGAGTTCAGCATAGAGACAACTACTGGCATATCTGCACCGCCAATCGATGCCACTAGGTGGTAACCGAATGCGAATGCGATAAGTGTCATCACCATTAGTGCGAACATGCTGCCGTCTGCTTTAACGAACATGATCATCAGCAGTGTAGAAACTACGATAGCCGCTAGATTCCACTTGTGCTTATGAGGGATGTTCAATGCAGACGAAGAGATAACGCCACGAAGCTTACCAAACGCAACAATAGAACCCGTGAACGTCACCGCACCGATAAACACGCCAAGGAACACTTCCACTAGATGGATAACGTGCTCTGCATGAATATCTGCAGGGTTGATAGAAACAGCAGCAGGTGGATCGATGTAGCTGTTGTAACCTACAAGTACTGCAGCCATACCTACGAAGCTGTGCAGAATTGCAACCAGCTCTGGCATTTCAGTCATTTCTACTTTTCTTGCGTAGTGGATACCAATACCACCACCGATCACCATAGCAATGATGATCCACACAATACCAGCAGAGTGAGGGCCAAAGATCGTTGCGATCAACGCGATTGCCATACCCGTGATACCGTAATAGTTACCTGCACGCGCAGATTCCTGTTTCGATAACCCAGCCAAGCTCATAATAAAAAATACAGCAGCAACAATATAAGCTGCTTGTACTAATCCTTCAGACATCTGTTACTCCTTAGTCTTTACGGAACATTTCAAGCATACGTTTGGTCACGGTAAAGCCACCAAAGATATTGATACTTGCAATTAATACGGCAATAAATGATAAGAACGTGACGACGCCACTTCCTTGTCCGATCTGTAACAGTGCACCTACTACAATGATGCCTGAAATCGCGTTAGTCACGGACATCAAAGGCGTATGCAGAGAATGGCTTACATTCCAAACTACGTAATAACCCACCACACAAGCGAGAACAAAAACGGTAAAGTGAGATAAGAACGCAGCTGGAGCAACCGAAGCTACCCAAGCGAATGCACCAACAGCTACCGCCATACCCGCCACTTTCTTAATTGGAGAAACAGGTTCTTCAACTTTAGGCTCTGGTTTGGCCGCTTTTGGCTTAGCTTGTTGTGGTTGAGCTGAAACTTGAATTGGTGGAGCTGGCCAAGTGACCTCGCCCTCTTTAACCACAGTAACACCACGCAGAACAACATCTTCAAAGTCGATTTTGATGTTGCCATCTTTCTCTTTGCAAAGCAGTTTCAGAAGGTTAACTAGGTTCGTTGCATACAGTTGAGATGATTGAGTCGGCAGTCGACCAACCATATCAGTGTAACCAACCACCTTCACACCATTAGCCGTTGTAATGACTTGATCCGCAACCGTGTATTCACAGTTACCGCCATTGGCCGCCGCAAGGTCTACAATCACACTACCTGCACTCATGCTGTCTACCATCTCTTTGGTAATCAGCTTCGGAGCCGGGCGACCTGGAATCAGCGCCGTAGTAATGATGATATCAACGTCTTTTGCTTGAGCTGCATAAAGCTCTTCCGCTTTCTTATTGAATGCTTCAGACATCTCTTTTGCGTAGCCGTCACCAGCACTGGTGTCTTCCTTGAAATCCACTTCCAAGAATTCAGCGCCCATCGACTCAACTTGTTCTTTAACTTCAGGACGAACATCGAATGAACGAACGATCGCACCTAAGCTACCCGCAGCGCCGATTGCCGCTAGTCCAGCAACACCAGCACCTGCAACCAGTACTTTTGCTGGTGGAACTTTACCCGCAGCCGTAATCTGGCCCGTGAAGAATCGACCAAACTCATGCGCCGCTTCAACAACAGCACGATAACCCGCGATGTTTGCCATAGAACTCAATGCATCTAACGCCTGAGCTCTTGAAATTCGTGGTACAGAATCCATCGCCATCACGTTGATGTTACGACTGGACAATTGTTCCATTAACTCTGGATTTTGAGCAGGCCAAATAAAGCTGACCAATGTTGCGCCATCTTTAAGAAGATCGATTTCATTTTTAGACTCGTCAACGATCGGAGCGTTAACTTTAAAGATAATATCGGATTTCCAAGCTTCATCTGCGGTGACAACTTTTGCTCCAGCTTGTTCATAAGCTGCATCTTCAAAACTTGCTAACGCACCTGCTTGTGATTCAACACAAACTTCAAATCCTAATTTTAGAAGCTGTTCTACCGATTTCGGCGAAGCAGCGACTCGCGTTTCACATGCGAGCGTTTCTCTTGGTACACCAATTTGCATAGCTATTCCTTGACTATTGGCACGAATGACTTATTCGTTTGTATCTAACGACAACTAATACTTCAAGCGTTTTGTTCAAAGAACAGGAAAAGTTATTACTTATAACGATTTGGACGGAATTTGAGCGCTTCATTCGGATAAATGACGACCGTCTCGAACCAAGAGGTCAAACCACTTGCAAATAATCCTTTTAATAACAACTCACTAGCTGTTCTTTATCCATAAAACTAAAAAGAGCTTTCAGCATATACACTGAAAGCTCTCTAAATTATGACCAACATCAATTCTAACCCTAATTGGTTAGCTAAATATATTGTCGCCCATTTGGTCGATGAACATCTGCGATTTTTTGAGCATCAATTCATCGGCATCTTGTTTGTTTGAAACAACATCTGAACGAATAAAACGGTGAGTTTTGATTTCACCATCGAATTCTTTCTCGATTCGCCCAGCAACACGGTATTGACCAGATTCTGCAATGGCATCTTGATAGATATTGAAACCCTTATATTCGACTGGCTCAATCTCTACTTTTTGTTCGGTTTTTTCTTTGCCACCAAATAATCTAGAAAAGAATCCCACGTTTTTTTACTCCTTAAATGACCGTATTCACCCTAAACTATCATGACTGTTTACGGTTCAACAACGGCTTTTCATACCATTGCAATTCTACGTCATCGTCAAAATTGTGTTGACTAAATATAACAGGCACATTGTCGTCACGTTCACGTCTTCGATCGTCAATAATCATACTTTCTGCATTTTTGACCGCGATCTCACTATTGCGTTTATAGAGCACCAATTTGTCTTCTGGCAATGCTGACAGAAAATCGATATCAAAACGAATATAGATAGGTTTTAGCTGGCCCAAAGCCAAGCACGCGAGATCGGCCAACTGTTCGTTGGTATAACTAGACACATATTCCTCGGTAGCCAATACATGACCGACCAGAGTTTCCATATAGTTATGTACATCAACACTAATTTGCATACCACACCTCCATTTGTAGCGATTTTTCTAGTCGCAGTCGTTTCTAAAGTCACTTGAAACCATGCAATTCCAAATAGCTTTCTATAACTCAGTTATAGGTTTTACTGTCCATAGTTGAAACTTAGGCATTATTTAATCTTACTCTGACTTCATTACAGATCTTCGTCGCTTAATGAAAAGGTCACTCAATGATAACTGATCATCAAGCCCTTTAAGTGACAGCGCCAACGTAAGAGCAGCAGAGCAGATTTTATTAAGTATCTATAACGACTAATTAATTTCTCATATATACTGTGTAGTTCGTTCTAAGGTTAATAGCAACTCAAAATACATATAAAAATGATTGCACCAATAGCGACCTATGACTATGTTTTTGCTCTAATTTAGGCAAAAAGCTTGGCAATCGCTTGTTTAACCGTATCCTACGCATAGTATTAAATAATAAGATCATCAATATAGTTAGGCTCACCACATAAATGGCATCATCTTTTGTAACGTCGAGCATGTTTCGATTTTGCTTCCCTTTAGTCCTGTTAACAATTTTGCTCGTTGGTATGGACAACGTCATTCTCGTGACGGACTCAAATTTAGGGTTTGCTAGCAACCTCCCTTACATTTTATTGAGCGTTGCGGTTCTGCTATGCCATACGTTCAGACAAGGTCGAATGGCGATGGTATCGGTGACCATGCTTGTCGCTTATCTGATCATCCAAGTTCGCTTACAAACGCCTCTCAATACTGGCACAACGCTATTAGAGCTCTCGTTACTTGCGGCATTAGTACCTGTCACTTGCTTACTTGTTTATGCCTTCCCTGATAACGGCGTAAACTCAAAGTCGATGCTGCTCTACGCCATCGTTCTTGTTCTGTTTATGGTGTGGGCACAATTGATCGTCTCTCACTTCCATGCCGGCGGTTTTGAATCATGGAGTGATGGTCTTCTATTTATTGTCAGAGACTTCTCCAAACTGCCTTTTGTTTTGGTGTTGTATAGCCTTTGCTTACTTGGCCTTACTGCCATTCTCGTGTTGGTGTATAACCGCTCTATCGATGTTGTGGTTTATAGCGCTATCCTGCTTTCTTCTTGCACGTTCATCTTCTTCGATATTCAGTACATCTCGAGCACCATGTTCTCGCTGTCAGGCACACTGATCATCGTCTATGTGATGTCTGCTAGTCATGATATGGCCTTTAACGACCAACTGACTAACATTCCAGGTCGACACGCCTTAGAAGTCGATATGAAGCACTTAGGGCGTAAGTATTCGATGGCGATGGTCGATATCGATCACTTTAAGCAATTCAACGACACCTACGGCCATGACATTGGCGACGATGTGTTAAAACTGGTGGCGCGTATTCTGAGGGAAACCACAGGCGGCGCTAAAGCTTATCGCTATGGTGGAGAAGAGTTCACGATTATCTTCAAAGGCAAACATTCGGAACAAGTTAAAGAGCACCTTCAAGCTCTGATTTCCGAAGTTCAAAACTACGACATGACGATTCGGAATAGCCATGAGCGCCCCGACGATCATGAAGTGGGTATGAAAAAGCGTGGCAAGAACGGTAAACCATCGGAAGTGGTGAATGTGACGGTGAGTATTGGATTGTCTGATAGTACAACCACCAGACATCCTGAAGAGGTATTGAAGCTTGCTGACCAAGCGCTGTATAAAGCGAAAGAAACCGGTCGAAACAAATTATGTATTGACCGTTAACGATGGTTAAAAGCTAAAGATATTAAGTACTAGAGATCTAAATAGCTTAAGCCATTAATAGCGAACTGCTTCAATAACTATCACTTCCAAGTTCAACGAGCCTCATTGATTTGAGACCGTATGGGCTTAACTGGAAAAAAGAGCTTAATCTTGGTTGAAGAATATAACCAAGCTGCCACCTTTTAAGCTACTTCCGTAGTTAATCGTAAAACCTATTCCCACGTTATCGACCCACTCATTAAACAGGTTTGGGTTAAGCAACCAACCAACACTGCCCTCGTAGTAAGATGTGGTGCCCATAGATGCCACGGTGTCACCACCAATATCAATTCGTCTTATACTCGAGTACATCGAAGTGATGTTCTTATCCCAACGCACGAGATCATAGAAAACCTTGGCTTCATTGGCGATATACCACCCTTCAGGATGACCGACATTGCCATTATTCGCCTCGCCCCAGCCGATGCCATTAAAGTAATGCCAACTGGTGCTCAATTTATACTTTCCCCAGTCATTCTTATCTTCGTACATCAGCTTGATTTTAGGCTCGATGATGTAAGCCCAAGCATCAGTATTGAGATATACGCCATCCAGTTGGTCTTGAATAGGCTTTAGCAACGAAGCGCGATATTCATAATCATTGCGGTAGTAAGAGATGTGGTTACCGATTGCAGAGCTGAAGCTCCAATATTCGTCTAGCTGGGACACATTCGCGAATTCGACGTAGCCAGACACTACCGACTCTTTTTGAAAATCGTTTCTGTTTGCTGCCGCGTACTCTACATCGTTCTCGATTCGCAATGCAGACAAGCGTAGCGTCACCTCTTGATGGTTGTCTTCGATGTAACTTGGTAATTCAAATGTGTAAGGCAAACTCAGGGAGGTGATGTTTTGGCGACGACTTACCGAATCATTCGAACCGATGTCTTCATTGTCCAAACTAAACACTTTATTGGGGTCAAAGTTATTGATACCAAAAGTGAAAACATCGGTGTCGTTGAGCAATACACTGGTGGCAAAGCTCTGCTCTAGATCCTTTCGAAAAAGATCAGATAGCGTATTGGCATTAACAGTGGTCGCCAAAGCGGTAAAAAATAGAGGAACCGCAAGCGTCCAAGATGTGTTAGTCATAGAAAATGACTTCGAATGTGGCATTTCTTTTATCACTTAAAGCACTTCCTAGCTCAAACGCTATTAGAAGTATAAATTCAAATATCTAAAAGAGCTCGCCAACTAACGCGCAAGCTCCAAAATGTTACGTTGTACAAAGGTATTTCTACCACTTTGCTTCGCTTGATAAAGCGCTTGATCGACCTTTTCGTAAATAGACGCAATAGATTCGCCACCTTCTGGTACAAATGACAACACACCTTGTGACACTGTCACTCTATCCGATACCGTTGAGTGGTCATGAGCGTAGTTCATCTCATGCAATGCCTCTTTAACTCGAGTCGCGTGTACCTTAGCGCCTTCACTGTCTGTGTCGCTAAGAATCAGAACAAACTCTTCACCGCCATAACGACCGACAAACTCTCCCGCACGAACAAACAGCTGTTTCAAGGTATTAGCAAGCCCTTGTAAGCACTTATCCCCTTGAATATGACCATAATTATCGTTGTAAGGCTTAAAGAAGTCTACATCTAGAAGTATGACTGTCATGGATATATTACGTCTTCCGTGCCACGCTATGCTCTCTTCAAGCTTAGTATCCATATATCGACGGTTATACAATTTGGTCAGGCCATCTTCGTTGGCTTGTTGCTGCAGAAGGATGTTCAGTTCTTCGAGTTTGGCTGTGCTTTGTTTTAGCTCTCGTCTCATGTGCGCGATACGTTGCATCGCAATCAGCTTAGAATTCAAAACAACCTTGTTTACTGGCTTGATCAGGTAATCATCGCCACCAGCGTCAATCGCTTTTGCGATCATCTCAGGTTCTTCGTGACCACTAAGAAAGATGATGGGAACCCATTCTGGGAATCGGCTTCGAACCTCATTCGCCACTTCAAAACCATCCATATCAGGCATGCTGATATCAAGTAACACGAGTTCAGGATCAAAATCAGAATAAACACTCAGGGCTTCTTTTCCGCTACCGACAGCTTCTACAATATGACCCAGTTGCTTGAGTCGGATAGCAAGTTGCATCCTGTCTAGTTGAACGTCATCAACCAGCAATATGCGCATTGAAGATCCCTTTTCTATCATCACATCACCTTTATCTAGTGTTGAATATTCAAAGTAGCTCAAATTTGGGCTTAAATCATGCCCTAATCTCTATATTATATTGACTTTTTTACAGATCTTTTTAGCATTGTTTCTTTTTAAAGAGAAATACTATGTCAGACGCTACAAACAACGAACAACAAGAAATCGATTTAACCACCATCTCACCAGAACTTCGTCAAGTTATCGAATTTGATGGCGTACCAAAAGAGATGCACTTTATGGTTACTTCTATTCACGAAGTGTCTGAAGAAGCAGTACGCGAAGCTTGGGATAGTCTTCCAGCAAGCGCACAAAATGTTTTAGACAACTTCGAGCAGTTCCACGCTCTAATCTCAGTTAGCCAAGCTTTCGCTGGTGTTAACGTGATGGAAGAGTTCCCTACTCTTAAACTTCCAGAAGACATGTCTGACGAAGAAAAAGAAGAGTACCGTGCTCAACTGCTAGACCAAGTTCTACACAACTGTGTAAAAGACATGGTTAAACAAATCAAGAAAGCTCGTCGTGATGCAATCTTGAAGCGTGATTTCAAAGAAGTTTTTACTAAGTAAGTCGCTAGTCGCCTAAACTAGGCTAAGCGCTATCAGTACTACTTAGAATTAAGCCGCATGTTTCTTTAAACACGCGGCTTTTTTATATCCGCTATTTTCTGTTCGTCGATCGTTACGTCTGTATGTTCTTGTTGCTAATGTTCATATGATTCGACAAATCATATGCTTCAACACTCATATAGTGTGGCGCAAAACTGGCAGTTATACCGTATAAAAATGACGCATGTATCCATTCATGGAATCAAGACCGAATTTTCAGAACCTATAACAGGCAGTATCGCGGCAATATCGAAAAACTGACCTTGTCAGGTTTAATGCGTTACCACGATATCTCTTTGAGCGACACTCACACCTTTAATTTGAGCGTAAACACGCTGCCCGATTTCTAGATTTAACTCATCCAGCGCCCACAATGTAATGGTTGCCCATAGGTAGCACCCAGACTCTAACTCTAACTCGACCTCGACACTCTGCTTATTTGTGCCTTGTTGGTGCGTCTCTACGCTTTTAATGGTGACAGGAAGGATGTTACGTATAGAAGTCCCTTTCGGCCATTCTAGCGTGATAGAGACATCATTTGCCCTAACTTGCAGCCTCACTGTCGTACCAAGCTCACTCGATACTTTCTGAACCCATAACGACGTCGACTTTCCTAGCATCAGGCGAGACAGCGCATAATCGTCATTGTGTTCCGCTAATGTCGCTTCAAACAACGAGCTTTGCTCTGAGAAAGATTGCCAAGGTTGCATGGCTCTCGATGCCCAAACCTCTTCCGTCACACCCGACGAAATCACTTTGCCTTGGTCAATAATCACAAGGTGATTTGCCAAGCGTAAAATTTCATTGAGGCTATGAGTGACATAGATGATCGGTATTTGGACGGTTTCGGATAAGTTTTCCAGAAATGGCATCACTTCGCGCTTACGAGGCAAGTCGAGAGACGCTAAAGGCTCATCCATCAACAAAATGCTCGGCTTTGATAACAAAGCGCGGCCAATCGCCACACGTTGCTTCTCACCGCCAGACAAACGAGCTGGGTATCGGTCAAGCAATGAACCCAAAGACAACAGCGAGACTATTTGCTCAAAGTGCGCTTGATCGACGCTTTTCATACCGTATTTAAGGTTCGCTGCCACCTTCATATGTGGAAACAATCGCGACTCTTGGAACACATAACCGACGTTGCGTTTGTGAGTCGGCAAATTAATGCCATTTTCACTATCGAACAGTGTGGTTCCAGATACGCTGATCAGACCTTTATCGGGCTGTTTAAGGCCACTGATTGCATTGATAAGTGAGGTTTTACCCGCGCCAGAACGACCAAAAATTGCCGTAATGCCGCTACTTGGTAATTCCAAGTCGATATCAAAGAAGGTTTCACCAAGTTGTTGTTGATATTGGAGGATCAAAGCACTCATGCATTGCCTCCCAAGCGTTGTGCTGACTTTTTGTTGAGCCACTCAGATAGCATCAATGAACCCAGCGCTATCACAATAGAAATGACACACAAACGCGCGGCTTCCATTTCAGCGCCAGGGGTTTCAATAAAGGTATACATAGCCAAAGGAATGGTTTGAGTTTCACCGGGAATATTTGAAACGAAGCTGATGGTCGCGCCAAACTCCCCTAGGCTTCTTGCGAATGAAAGCATGGTGCCGGTAATGACCCCTGGGATCATCAAGGGTAAAGTGATCGTGAAAAACACACGAAGAGGTGAAGCGCCTAATGTAGCAGCCGCCTCTTCAAGCTTACTGTCTACGGTTTCTAGGCTCAATCTAATAGAGCGAACCATCAGCGGCAACGCCACAACCACACAAGCGAGTGCCGCGCCCTTCCAGCTAAAGCTGAATACAATACCAAACACGTCATTGAGCCACGAACCTATGATACCTTGCCTGCCCATCATCACTAGCAGTAAATAGCCAATAACCACAGGTGGAAGTACCAAAGGTAAATGGACAATGCTCTCTACAATGCTTTTGCCTACAAATTGTTTCTTAGCAAGTAACCATGCTAAACCAATGCCGATTGGGATAAGCCACAAGATGGCAAACCCAGCGACTTTTAAGCTCAGCATTAAGGCTTGGTATTCGTATTCCGATAAATACATCATTTAACGCACTTCAAATCCAAAACTGTTCAAGGTGTCTTTCGCTTTTTCGCTCTTTAGGAAAGTATAGAACTCTTCTGCAACGATTTTATCGCTCAACTTCGCTACAGGGTAACGTATTGGCGTGTGCAGATCTGATGGGAAGGTCGACACTAGGTTTACTTCTTTAGAAAGCAACGCATCCGTTTTGTAGACAATGCCAAGCTTAGCTTCACTGCGCTCGACTAAGGCTAAAGCCATACGAACATTGTTACTTGGTGCTAATCGAGTCTTCACATCGTCCCATACACCTAACGTTTCTAACGCTTCTTTCGCATAGATACCAGCAGGAACCGATATGGTGTTACCCACTGCAAGTCTCTCATTAGTAAGCAGTTCAGCCCATTGTTCACCTTTTGATAGGTCTAACGTTACCGATGTCTCTTTAGGAGCAATCAGCACCAGTTCGTTTTCACATAGGTTTGTGACATTGTCACTAGAAACTAATTTACGGTCGACTAAATGTGTCATCCATTTCTCATTTGCCGAGATAAAAATGTCTGCTGGTGCTCCTCTTTCAATTTGTCGCACCAAAGACGACGTACTCGCATACACAGGAATCACATCGACAGAATGGCCTTTCTCAAACTCTTCAACCAACAGATTAACCGCATTGGTCATCGACGATGCAGCGTAAACTCGTAGCTTTTCCGCAGCAAAAAGATGACTAGAACTCAATGCCGAAGTTAAAGCCATGGTTAAAAGGAAGACTCGCTTTTTCATTGTTATCACTTATCTATTGTTCGTTTAAGTTCTTTAGCTAACTTCTAAATGGCGGCTTAAGCTGTTAACTCTGGCCAAAGCAGATCAAGATTTAAGTACTCTTCGATGGCATCAGCGATTCGATTAATACCCAGCTCTTTAAGCTGTTCGTGGTCAATCGCGGTCACATCGTTGGCTCCTGCCCATTCGCAAATAAGCGACAACGCATCACTGTTGTCGAATACGCCATGCAAGTAAGTACCAAAAATCGAGTTATCTTGATTCACAGCGCCATCTAGGCTGCCAGATTCTAACTGAACCGGTAAGGCTGTTTCTTTGACATCAGTCCTACCTACGTGGATTTCATACCCTTTTACTTGTGCTGTTTTGCCATCCAGCGTCATGGTGCCGCGTACGTTGGTTAAGGTTTTCTGCTGTGTAAGGGTCGTTTCAGTATCCAGATACCCTAACCCTTCGCTGCTGCCGGGTTCCCCTTCAACGCCATCAGGATCGTGGATGATGTTACCTAACATTTGGTAGCCACCGCAGATACCCATCGCTTTGCCGCCTAAGCGCAGGTGGCGTTGAATATCTTTATCCCAGCCTTGTTCTTTTAGGTAATCCAAATCTGCTCTTACCGACTTTGTACCCGGCAAGATAATTAAATCAGCATTGTTTACACGTTCGCCTTTACCGACATAACGTAAATCAATCGAAGGATTCAATCTTAACGCGTCAAAGTCTGTATGGTTGCTGATTCGGGTTAGCACTGGCACCGCCACCTTAAGCTTAGCTTCTCCGTAAGACTCTTGAGCAGAGGTAATGGCATCTTCCGCTTCTAAGTTAAAACCATGCAGATATGGCAAAACACCAATGACTGGCTTGCCGGTTTTTTCCTCTAGCCAATCTAGGCCAGATTGAAGCAGTGCGATATCGCCTCTAAAACGATTTATCACAAAGCCTTTTACACGAGCTTGTTCAGATTCAGACAATAGAGCTAATGTCCCGTAGAGATGCGCAAAAACGCCACCACGGTCAATATCAGCAACGATGATCACAGGGATGTCCGCTTTCTCAGCAAATCCCATGTTAGCGATATCATTTTCACGAAGATTGATTTCGGCTGGGCTCCCCGCACCTTCAATCATCACGCTTTCATATTCTTCAGAAAGTCGGTCAAACGAATCGATAACTGTATCCATCGCCACTTTCTTGTAATCATGATAACCCGTCGCTTCCATGTTGCTCAGCGCTCGGCCTTGCAAAATCACTTGCGCGCCGGTATCTGAGTTGGGCTTTAGCAATACAGGGTTCATGTGAACGGTTGGCTCTATATTACAAGCTTGCGCCTGAACCGCTTGAGCACGGCCAATTTCGCCACCATCTTTTGTCACAGCACTGTTCAACGCCATGTTTTGTGGCTTAAAAGGTGCCACTTTGATTCCTTTCCTTGCCAAAACACGGCATAAACCTGCCACCAAAACACTTTTTCCGGCATCTGACGTTGTCCCTTGAACCATAAGGGCACTTAATGGTGCTCGCATTTGTACTTAAATCCTTAATTTCTTAATTTTCAATTTATAGCTGTGGGCAATATTTCTCTGCGACCATCTTAACGTCATTGCCGAGTAGATGCTCAATAAAATGAATGGAAAATGAATGTGTTACTCACTCTGGATTCAACCCCAGTGTTGTTTAATAGCTCCATCGAAACGAAGCTTGTGAACGATAACAGGCGCTTCAACAAAAAACGTACTAACGAAAAGAAACGTTTCAAATTCAGAAAAACGTTTCTACTAAAAACAACATTAAGGGATTCACCATGAAAAAAACTGTATTAGCTATCGCATCTACTATTATCCTTGCTCCTACTTTCGCAATGGCTAGTGACCACAACAGCAACAAGCACGAAAGCGCTATTGCTTATACTGGCCCAATTGAAACCGTTTCTGTTGCGACACTACTTGCCGACACAAGCATGTTCGCAGAGCAAGAAGCAATTGTGGATGGCAAGATCGTTCGTCAACTTAAGAATGACACGTTTGTCTTCTCTGATGGCCAGAGTGAAATTCAAATCGAACTTGATGATGATATCCGCCTAGCACAACCACTGACCGCTGATACAAAAGTTCGTATCTTCGGTGAATATGAAGGTGGTAAGACACCTGAAATCGAAGTGGACCACATCCAGGTTCTATAAGCGATTAATATAAAAATACCGACTTCAAATAATTGGCCTGCATATTGCAGGCTTTTTTGTATTATACTGCCGAAAAATATAATTTATATGGAGTCACCATGCCAAGTTGTACGAACAAGACTGCCCTTTTAGGGCTAGCTGCACTGTGTTCATTCTCTGCGTCTGCAAACAACTTTAACTACAACACATTCGAGCTGCGCATGGGAGCAAGTCCGAGCACTTTTGGTGGAGAAATAACCACTCTATTCACGCAAAATGCGCACTTTATTGGGCGTGCGGATAGTGGTTTTGAAAACGATTGGGATATTGCTGCAGGTGTAGGTTTTAACGGCCCTGTTAGTCAATTTGCTGATATTTATGGCCAAATGTTATTGCATAATATAGAACGTCATGACGAAAATAATATCAAAACTGAAGTTAACCTAGGAATCAAAGCCTGGATCGTTGCTAACGTTGAAGTCAATGCTCGATTTGGCCAACTGATTGATACCGATAACAGTAAATCTATCGTTGGTTTTGGTGCTCGTTTTCACTCAACAGATCAACTGTCTGTTGGTGTAGATCTGCGTAATAACGGCACTTACGGCCACCAAATCTTAATGTCGGCTCGATTCGGATTCTAATCTAGATTTCGTATCTAGGTTTTATTGATAAGCTTAGGTTTAGTTACTGAGTAATAAATAGCTAAACATATTACATAGAAAAGCCCCGAACATATTAATGTTCGGGGCTTTTTTGTTTGTTAGTTTCGCTGGCTTTTAGTCGTTCACGACCTGAGCCAGCGACTTGCTTTATAAGCTAACCATCAGCATCTTTTTCTGGTGATCTAAGTACTCTTCATAAGTACCTTGGAAGCTCACTAGCTGTTGATCTTTTACATCGATGATGTGTGTTGCTAATGAAGAAACGAACTCTCGGTCATGGCTTACGAAGATAAGCGTGCCAGTGTAAACCTTCAACGCGTCGTTCAGGGCTTGGATTGCTTCCATGTCCATGTGGTTGGTTGGTTCGTCCATTACAAGCACGTTGATGTCTTGCATCATTAGCTTGCCGAATAACAGACGGTTCTTCTCACCACCAGAACAGTTACGCGCTTTTTTGTTCGCATCGTCAGCAGTAAACAATAGGCGACCTAGAATGCCACGTACCATAAGGTCATCGTGCTTCACTGTGCGCCATTGTGAGATCCAATCGAAGATGCTCAGGTCGTTATCAAAGTCAGACGTACTATCTTGTGGGCAGTAGCCTACAGATGCGTTTTCAGACCATTTTACGATACCTTCGTTTTGCTCTAGCTCTTGAACTAGGCAACGTAGCAGCGTGGTTTTACCTACACCGTTCTCACCGATAACCGCAAGACGAGTACCCGCTTCAAGCAGCAAGTTACCACCGGCAAACAATGTTTCGCCATCGAAGCCGTGACCAAGGTCTTGAAGTTCAAGCGCTTGACGGTGTAGTTTCTTACCTTCGCCAAAATCAATAGATGGGCTCATACGGCTCGATGATTTCACTTCATCAAGCGTGATCTTATCCATTTTCTTGGCACGAGAGCTTGCTTGTTTTGCTTTAGATGCGTTAGCACCAAAACGGTTTACGAAATCTTGAAGCTCGCTGATTTCAGCCGCTTTCTTAGCGTTGCTTGCTAAAAGCTGTTCACGAATCAAGCCAGATGCTTCTAGGAAGTACTCGTAGTTACCAGGGTAGACACGTAGCTCACCGTAGTCGATGTCTGCCATGTGTGTACACACAGAGTTCAGGAAGTGTCTATCGTGCGAAATGATGATCATTGTACATTTACGCTGGTTTAGCTCTTCAGCAAGCCAGTTGATCGTGTGAATGTCCAAGTTGTTGGTTGGTTCATCAAGAAGCAGGATATCTGGGTTTGCAAACAGAGCTTGTGCCAATAGCACACGCAGTTTCCAACCTGGAGCTACTTGCTGCATCAAGCCGAAATGGAACTCTTCTTCAATACCCGCTTGAATTAGGATGTCGCCAGCACGGCTTTCTGCTGTGTAGCCATCCATTTCCGCGAATTCACTTTCAAGTTCTGCGACTTTCATGCCGTCGTCTTCGCTCATTTCTGGCAAAGAGTAAATGCGGTCACGTTCTTGTTTTACTTCCCAAAGTTTTCTGTCGCCCATGATCACAACGTCGATAACGCTGTACTGTTCGAAAGCGAACTGATCTTGGCTTAGCACACCCAGTTTTTCTCCTGGAGTGATAGAAACGTTGCCCGAGCTTGGCGTTAATGCGCCACTTAGGATTTTCATGAACGTTGATTTGCCGCAACCATTAGCGCCGATCAAACCATAACGGTTGCCGTTACCAAATTTAGCAGAGATGTTTTCAAACAGCGGCTCTGCGCCAAATTGCATTGTGATGTTCGCGGTAGATATCAAAGAACTAATTCCTAAGCGTGTACTGACAGATAATTATTAGGCTATTTCAAGAACCTAAATAA
Organism: Vibrio sp. 10N.286.51.E5; assembly: GCF_041469125.1. Lineage (NCBI taxonomy): Bacteria > Pseudomonadati > Pseudomonadota > Gammaproteobacteria > Vibrionales > Vibrionaceae > Vibrio > Vibrio sp. 10N.286.51.E5. The sequence continues at coordinate 27,688 of NZ_JBFRJZ010000012.1, forward strand.
GAAGTACGAAAGTATGGATTAAACAAAAATCGAAGCGCGGATTATATAGAGATCTCGATCACGTTGTCGAGGCTAAACAGTAAACGAATAGTAAACATAGACCATTTAGATGCTTTTCATACGTTATGGGGTGTAAATAAAAAAATCCCCACCAGCAGAACTGGTAGGGATTTCATTTATCAACACTAAAAGTCTTTTAAGCTCGTCACCTTTGAAACTATAGCTCTTCAAACGAAAAGCTTTGATGACGAGCAGAACTTGTTATTTAGTAATTTTCTTCTGAACGTATTTTTTGCTCACGTCGACAACCGCAACATCTCTAAAGAAGCTTCTACCCAACAGAAGTGGGAAAGAAAGATGCGTTCGGTCGGCTAGCGTAAATTCAGTTTTGTCTTTTAGATCGCCAATTTGAATCGAAGCTACAACCACAGCGCGTCGTTGTGTGCCTTCTGCGCTTGATTGCTTGATCTTAACCCAGCGTTCTACTGGTAAGCTGATCTCTTCAGTTGTAATTCCGTCGTGTTCAATCTTGAACTTAACCCAGTCTTTGCCGTCACGTTCAAAATCAACAATATCAACTGCACTGATTGAAGAGGTTGTTGCACCGGTATCGACACGTGCTTTAAACGCTTCTTTTAAACCAGGAACAAACACCCACTCTTCTTCACCAAGAATCAGTTTGCCGTCACTTGTTTTTCTAACCTTCTCTACTGGTTTTTCAACAGGTGCAGGTTTTACTTCCGGCTCAGTTGGTTTTACTTCTTCAGGCTTCTCAGTAGGTTCCGTTACTTTCTCGCCTTCTGTTGCGTCAGTTTTTGAAGAGTCATCCACAACAGGTTGTTCGATTTGAGGCTTTTGCTCTGGCTCAACAGGAGCTTGAGTTGTAGCCGAACAAGCAAACAGGCCACCACTTAGCATTAAAACTACAATCGCTTTCCAATTATACATTCAGTCACCTTCTATTTTGAAACGTTTGCTATCGCTTTTGCTACATAAGGAATATGAGATTCGGAAAGGCCTGCGATATTGATGCGTCCATCACCAACACCATAGACTCCATATTCTTCACGTAATTGATTCATTTGAGTTTCTTTAAAGCCTAGTACACTAAACATGCCTTTATGGCTTTCAATGAAGTCAAATTGTGACGTGTTATAAGTATTTCGCAATTCATCACATAAACTTTGGCGCAGATTTAACAAACGTTGCTGCATTTCACTCAATTCTTGCTTCCAAATCGAGGTTAGCTCTTGATTCTGAAGAATTGTTTTAACCAAAGCTGCACCATGATCTGGCGGCATTGTGTAAGTTGAACGAGCAAGCGTTAGAAGCTTACCTTTAGCATTGCCAACGTGTTCGCTGTTTTTGCCAATCACGATAGCGGCACCCGTTCTTTCACGGTATAAACCGAAGTTCTTCGAGCAAGATGTCGTAATCAACATCTCTTCGACGTTGTTAGCCATGTGTTGAAGACCTTTTGCGTCTTCTTCTAAGCCATCACCAAAGCCTTGGTAAGCAATATCAACGAACGGCAAGAAGCCATTTTTCTGCGATAGTTTGGTAATTTCCTGCCACGCCTCAAAGTCGATATCCGCACCCGTTGGGTTATGACAGCAACCGTGCAGTAGTACCACATCTGATGGACCCGCTTTTGAAAGGTCATCCAACATTCTTGCAGTATCAACTTGCTTCGTTTCAGGACTGAAGTAATTGTAATATCGAACTTTTAAGCCTGCCGCTTCCATCACCGGTTTGTGGTTAACGTAGCTTGGGTTTGAAATCCAAACCGTGGTGTCTGGTTGAGAAACTTTCATTAAGTCACCCAACATGCGAAGTGCACCACTTGCACCCGGTGTTTGAATCGCAGCAACGCGATCCATTGCAGAAGTCCCTTTAAGCAGCAGATCAACCATGCTCTGGTTGAACTCTTCACAGCCTGCTAGGCCAACGTAAGCTTTGGTTTTCTGCGTTTCAACAACGATATCTTGAGCCATAGAAACGGCTTTCATGATCGGAGTTTCGCCTTGATCGTTTTTGTAAACGCCAATGCCTAAGTCGACTTTATCAGTACGAGTATCGCCGCGGTAAGCAACAGAAAGAGATAAAATTGGATCTAAAGTTGGTTTTGGTAGATGTGAAAACATGAAAGTCACAACCCTTTGAAATTCAAGTAATGGATTTCACGTTAACATTTTCGGACTAAAATCAGAAACATTTTTTAATAGAAGCGCTTAGTTACCATAAGTAATCAGAGATTGGTCGTTTCAAACGGATAAATAGTGCAAATTTCAAACACCTAATGACCCATTACACAATTCGAATCGCTTTATTTCTATGCGTCTTATGTTCCTATCTTCTTATGTTTGCATGTGCCCAATTACGATTGAGCACTCTGTTTGAATTGTCTTGGTGTCATTCCTGACCACACCTTAAAGCGAGTGCTAAAGTTAGCTGCATTCGGGTAACCCACGATCTCGCCAATATGTTGAATCGACCAATCACTCGATTTCAACAAACGAGCTGCGTATTCCATTCTCATACGCATAATATGAGTCATCGGGCTATGAGAATAATAACGTTGGCACAAGCGATGGAAGTGCGGCTCTGAACACGGAAATAGGTTTGCTAGCTCATGCACGTTCCACTCTTTATGAAGCTGTTTTTGCACGCTGTTGAACACACGTCTCAAGCGAATCAAATTTCGAGATTGTTGCTGCGGGACGGGAGCATTAATCATGAATTCTATTTGCGCTACGCTGTGAATGGCAATCGCTCCCCCAAAATCGATAGGCAGTGCAATGCTTCTCAATAGAGTGTGAATGCACGACGAGACGACTTCTGCGGCCGGAGACAACGTGTAACTCACTTCATCACTCACTACTTTATCCCATTGCTTATCTGGCGAGAGAAAGATCCATGCGATTTGCCATGTCTCTTCTTCAATCCCAAAGCCATTCTCAACGCCTGCAGGCACAGTAATGCACGACCCCGGCTCTAGAATATAGCGACACGCCCCACTTTCTAACCACCCTTTGCCCCTAACCGTGTATAGCAGCATGTGTTTCTGTGGATTCTTCCGATGGACAGAAAAGAAATCTGCGCTGGTGTTGGGTTGGCCGCTAGAATGGGTGTTGATGATTGTGTTACTGGAGGAGTTAGCGAAGATCGCTTTAACTAGCCAGCGAATTCACTCTAAGAAATGGATCAACAATCTAATCGACGAGCCTGAGCACATTCCTATATAAACAGGCGATAGATTCAAAGAACTCACACCCAAGGGCTGATTTGTAGCATTGCGCTAACGATGAAGCCCTTTTTCGTTTACGAGTGTGCAAAGTCACGACAGCAGTTATATATCAGTAAATCGATGGATGATTTGGTTTGAACTACCACGCCAATCCAACATTGGATCCGCTTTATCTTGCTCAAAACGACCATCAATCAAAGTATCTACATATTCAAGTACTTGCCTCTGCTTTTCGTCGAGTTCGTCGAGCTCGTAGCCCGTCCACATCCAGATGTCTTTGCCTTCACATTCTGCTTTTACACGCTGAACAAGCTTAAGCACTTCAGATACATTTGCAGGATGAAGAGGATCACCACCAGAAAGTGACAAGCCACGACGCTTAATTCGCGGATCATTGAGATCAGCGATAATGTGGTCTTGCAGTTCTTGAGTAAACAAATGCCCAGAGTCCAACCTTTGCGTCGATTGGTTATAACACCCGCGACACTGGTGTACACAACCCGACACAAACAAAGTGCAGCGTGTTCCTGGGCCATTTACAACGTCGATTGGGTGATATTGGTGATAATTCATAAGGCAGTATTGAGAACTCGTGATGGCTTAATGGTTTAACTCGAAAAGTAGCGAGAGTTGAAACAAATGAATTGGTATCGACATAGCGCCGATACCAATCATATTTCTTGAAACGTAGCTCTTCTAAGTAAGCTAGCTAATAATCTTAGAGCTTACTAAAGATGCTTCACTCGGCGTTTAACTTCTTCTTGCTTACCGAAGTTAAATGGTCGTGCATCTGGACTACCAAGGTAACCACAAACACGGCGTGTTACCGATACTTTGGTTGAGTCGTGGTTGCCACACTTAGGACACGTAAAGCCCTTGCTTGTACAGTCAAACTCACCGTTGTAACCACATTCGTAACACTCATCAATTGGTGTATTCGTGCCGTAGTAAGGTACGCGTGTGTAGCTGTAATCCCATACGTTTTCTAGTGCTTCGATGTTCTTCTGCATGTTCGGGAATTCACCGTAACAAATGAAACCACCGCTAGAGATTTCTGGATAAGGCATCTCAAAATCGATCTTGTCGTATGGGTTCACTTTCTTCTGCACATCTAGGTGGAAGCTGTTGGTGTAGTAACCACGGTCTGTTACACCATCAATCACACCAAATTCTTTAGTGTCGATGCTGCAGAAACGGCTACATAGGTTTTCACTTGGTGTGCCGTATAGGCTGAATGCGTAACCTGTCTCTTTCGTCCAAGATTCCACTTCACGCTTCATGTATTCCACCAGCTCAAGCGCTTTAGCACGCATTTCGCCGTCGTCGTACAAGTGAACGTCTGTGCCGTAAAGCGCAGTCATTGCTTCGTGGATACCGATGTAACCAAGAGAAACAGACGCACGACCGTTCTTGAAGATGTCTGCAATAGAGTCGTCTGCTTTTAAGCGAACGCCACACGCACCTTCCATGTATAGGATTGGAGCAACACGCGCTTTCACGTTTTCTAGACGAGAAATACGAGTTTCTAGCGCACGACGAGCTAGCTTAAGTTTTTCATCAAGCAGTTCGTAGAACTTAGTCATATCTTGTTTTGCGTTAATCGCAATACGTGGCAAGTTCAGGCTAACAACACCTAAGTTGTTACGGCCTTCATGAATCAACTCACCGTTTTCTTCGTAAGTATTCAAGAAGCTACGGCAGCCCATAGGCGTTTTAAATGACCCTGTCACTTCTACTACTTTGTCGTAGTTAAGAATGTCTGGGTACATACGCTTAGACGCACACTCAAGCGCTAATTGCTTGATGTCGTAGTTTGGATCTTGCTTCTGGTGGTTCAAACCATCTTTGATTGCAAACACCAGTTTAGGGAATACCGCTGTTTTGCGGTTCTTACCCAAACCTGCGATGCGGTTCTTCAAGATAGATTGCTGGATAAGTTTTGAACCCCAACTTTCGCCTAGACCAAAACCAAACGTAACGAATGGTGTTTGACCGTTAGCCGTGTGTAGCGTGTTTACTTCGTATTCCAAAGATTGGAACGCGTCGTAACACTCTTTCTCGGTACGAGAGATAGCAAAAGCTTCTGGGCTATGAATGTCCCACTCTTTCGCTAAAGATAAGTGCTTTTCGTAACTCGCCATCACGTAAGGTTCTAGAACCTCGTCGATACGGTTAATCGTTGTACCGCCATAAATGTGGCTCGCCACTTGCGCGATGATCTGCGCAGTTACCGCTGTCGCTGTAGAAATTGACTTAGGTGTGTCGATTTCCGCATTACCCATCTTGAAGCCATGCGTTAACATGCCTTTCAAGTCGATAAGCATACAGTTAAACATTGGGAAGAACGGTGCGTAATCTAGATCGTGGTAGTGAATGTCACCACACTCGTGAGCTTGTACGATGTCACGCGGCAAAATGTGAGTTTTTGCATAGTGTTTAGCCACGATACCCGCCAGCAAGTCACGCTGAGTTGGGATAACTTTACCGTCTTTGTTGGCATTCTCATTGATCAGATCAACATTGCTTTCTTCGATCAAACCTTCGATCTCGCGAGTTAAAGCGCTTTGCTTCTCACGGGCGATGTCACGGTCATGACGATATTCAATGTAGGCACGAGCCAGAGACTTATAAGGTCCCTGCATTAGCTCGTTCTCGACCATAGTTTGAATTTCAGAGATATGAACTTCATCGTAGTCTTCGAGCTTCAACTCAACTGCTAATGCCACATTCAGTGCATAAATAGCAATTTCCTTATCGGCTTTGTCTGATGCTGCTTCCACTGCAGCTTGGATGCGATCTCTACTGAATGGAGCTCTTGAGCCATCACGCTTGATTACGATTGATTTCACCACTTCTCCTTACTCTTGAGGTATTCACAGACTTATCCACAAACACACTATATAGAGCGATTTATCGTTTAACTAACACTAGATATTGTGGCGTATTTAACGAGAACCACCAACTTTGAGTATTGATTTGGATCAATAAAAAGAGAACGCTGACTAAGATCAATTCAATATTATTACGCTAGTTCTCAAGTCGAAAAGAAACAATGTAACAATAAAAAAACTCCTAAAAAGAGTTGAATTTTTGGTAAGTGTTGTAGGATAACGGCTCATCAATATTGGCAGACAAAATTAGGGATATTTGGCATGAAACGACTTCAAAACTGGATAATGTTAGGCTGCTTACTCAGTAGCCAGACATTTGCTGAACCTTTGACCATATCCAGTTGGAATATCGAATGGTTATCAACCAACGAGGCTGTGAATAAGTTTTCTGACAAACGTGATCAAGCTGATTTCGACAAACTCGCAACTTATTTTCAATCCTTAGACGCAGACGTGGTTGCGTTTCAAGAAGTCGATAACGTAAATGCCATTCAGCGTGTGGCTGGTGATCAATACAAGATATTGATGTCTGACCGGGCGCTATCTAAGAACAGCAACCGCCAATTTAAAGAAGTGAACCAATACACGGGATTTGCAGTTCGTAAAGGAGTAGCCCTCACCGACTACGCTGACTTTCCGCTTGAAACCACATCCAACAGTAAACTTAGGTTTGCCAGCTATATCGTTGTAGAAACAAACTTTAAACCCATTCACATGTTGTCTGTGCATTTAAAGGCAGGTTGTAGCGGAGCGTATAAGTCCAACCGCGATTGTTCTCGTTTAAAAGAGCAAGCTCAGCAACTGAACAAGTGGATAAAGCAAAGAGAGCGCAATAACGAAGACTACGCCATTCTTGGCGACTTTAACCATAACCTCGCTTACTCACGAGATTGGATGTGGAAAGAGTTATCACAATATACTGATGCGCAGTTAGCGACACGAAAGACCCGTGCAGATTGTAAGGTACGCTCTAACCGCAACAATTATCGCACACATCAGTTCCGCTCTGTTATTGATCATATTGTGGTGAGTGAGTCGCTAAATGCTTCTCCTGCAAAGCAGAAGGTATTTGAAACACAAGATGTTCTGGACTACAAACTCAGCGACCACTGTCCAGTTTCAACGACTATTAAATAGTAGATTTTAGATAACAGCAGATTGTAGATAACTGAAAATAATAGAAACAGTAAATATAGAAAGAGGCTGACTGACTTTCGTGCTGAAAGCGAGTCAACCTCTATGCTTGGTCAGCTCAGAACGGATAACGTCAAAGCCAATGTAATCAGCTATAAGCTTGCTACTAACACGTTTTGTTCATACGATCCGCCAGCCACATTCCCACCAGCATGCTTATCATAAACACCCACACCGTCGGGTTGCCGCCACTTAGGCTGGTTACCGCAGGGCCTGGGCAAAAGCCTGCAATCCCCCAGCCTAAGCCAAACGCTGTAGATCCAAGAATCAGCTTTCTGTCTATCAACGGATTGTTACGGCTATCTAACGGCTCGCCATTGATGGCTTTAGCGCGCTTTTTAATGACCAGATGATAAAACGGTGCAAAGACCAATAGCGCGCCACCCATGACGAATGCCAAACTAATGTCCCAGTTACCGGTAATGTCTAAGAAGCCGAGTACCTTCTCAGGATCAACCATCCCTGAGATGATCATGCCAGAGCCAAAAAGAATACCTGCGACCAAACCGATAACGATAGTAAATGAAGCGTTTTTCATTATGCCCCCAAGCCAGTCAGATTCTTGATAAACACGGTTACGATTGCCACACCCATAAATACACAGGTCGCAACAATAGAACGTTTAGATAAACGCGCCATTCCGACAATGCCATGCCCGCTAGTACAACCGTTCGCTGTTTTAGTACCAAAGCCCACCAGAAGGCCAGCAATAATCACTAAAGCGAGATTCATCTCTTCTAACTGCGGAAGTTGGTAGCCCGTTGGAATTAATAGCCAACCACTTGCGACCATTCCCACAACAAAGGCGATACGCCAGTGTTTTTCGGTGTTTGCTGTATCCGCATCTTTACGTTCTTTGTTGCTGGTGCCAGTTGGCAATAATCGGCTGACAATGCCACTAATGCCAGCAACTCGACCAATCCCCAACATTAAAACAATGGCCGACACGCCTAACAACATGCCGCCGAAAAAAGCATCCCAAGGAATCAAACTAAGCACAAACCTCTCCTATCCACAAACATCATAAACTCATAACAACCTATAAATTAGAGTTTACTAATAAATATAAATTAGTCAATGCTAATGTACTGCGAGTATGTGTCGTTTTGTAAGTCTGGAATTAACAAGCGCCCTGCATGAAAAAAGCCCCTAGGTGTTAACCTAAGGGCTTAAGATTTATTCTGTCTTTGGTAAAGAACAGCTATTTGACCTTGTTCTTCTCAGCAATCCATTGCGACATGTACTTAGTGCTCGCCATACTATGGTGCTTAAGCATTGAACCAAAGAAATTATCCAGTCGATGCGCATCAAGCTCAGAACCTAGCGCAGTCAGTCGCTCGATCAATTTGTCGCCCAGTTGATTCTGTTCATAGTGCGCTTCAAGAATTGAATGACATTGGCTTTGAGCTTTAAGCCATTTCTTTTCATCTTTATAAAGAGCGACAGCTTGTTCAACAAACTCATCAATATCATCTGACACTGCGCCCGGCCATTGCAGTTCACCTTGCGGTAGCATGCCTTCACTGCCGATCTCGCTGGTTACATTCGGAGTCTGTAGCTTCATCGCATCAAGTAACTTGCCTTTAATGCCTGCGCCAAATCGTAAAGGTGCAACACACACACGAGCCTGCTCCATCACTTCTTGAGCATCTTTAGCCCAACCTTTGATATGGAAACCGGTTTTTGGATTATGCAAAGCGGTTGCTTTCGGCGGCGGATAAGATCCATAAATATGAAGTTCAGTGTCAGGTAACTGTTTACGAATCTTCGGCCAAATCTTCTGTAGCTGAAGTACGGCATCCCAGTTCGGTGCGTGTCTAAAGTTGCCTATCGTCATGAAATGCTTACGTTCTTCAAAGCTTTTCGTGCTTTCAGGAAGCGTATTAAGATCAACCATGAACGGCAGATGATGAAGCAGTTTGGGATCGATATTGAACTCAGATTGAAGCAGTTCCATCTCGTAACTTGAAATGATCAACGAAAGATCACAGCGCAAAATCGCGGCAATTTCACGTTTAGCCAAGTCACTGTACAAGTGTGCTTTGGTCAGATCTGTTTCTTTCTTAACCGCTTCGTGTCGAGCATTACGCAGAAACTGTAAGTCTTCCGTATCCAGTAACTTAAAGGCATTCGGGCATACTTTCTCGACACGCCAACCAAACTGTTCTTCCATCATAAAACGGTCAAACATCACAACATCGGGCTGCAGCTCTTCAATGTAATCGTCAAAGCTATCGCAATTTAACTGTATAGATTGGCTTGTGATGCCCTCTTCAGAGAGATCAATCATGTGCTCGGTTTCTTGAGCGGGTGTTGCAAATTCAACTGACCAACCTTGTCTCTTAAATAGACGTAAAAGAGACATCATATGGCTGCCAGCCGCCGATGAATTCGGTTCTGGCCAAACGTAGCCAATTGCTAAAACTTTCTTCAAAATACTTCCTAAGAAATAACAAAAGGGCCACAGAAGCCCCTAATAAAACGTTAATCGAGTTATGCCGCTGATAATAATGGTTCTAAGAACTCAGCGATCAGATTCGTTCACCTACATTGCGAGCTATCATAAGCACTTCATCGGCTGAGTAAAAGTTTGAAATCGTGGTTTCGACTTGAGCGCCCAATGTCGACTGATAGAGCTTTTGTGCAAAGTTATCTGCTCTGGTGGTCACTAATACATGTTTTAGTGTCGAGCCCTGCTCTGATAGCTTCTGCTTCACTTGAGGCAAAGAGTCTAGAATCAGCTTTTTGCCCAATCCTTGCCCCTGAGCACTCGGTAACACAGCAAGTTGTTCTAGCTCCAAAACAGCTTCAGGCCTAAACCCACTCTTTTGAACCCAAATAATGTAGCCGACAATCTCGCCATCGCTTTCAGCAACAAAGTTAAGAAAGCGTGGCGCAGCATTTAAGTTACATTGTAACCAATTTTTTGAGTTTTGCTGTCGAACAAAAGTAGCTTGGTGAACTAAAGCCGCTCCATCGAGGTCGGCTTCTGTCATAAAACGAACTTGCGCCATGCTGCTACTCATTCTCAGAATTAGGACGCGTTTTACAGTGTAAAATGGCTCTCTCTAGAAGTTCTAATGCCGAGCTATCTGCTTCTGGAAGCTTAGCGTCCGATTGACCTAACGGATCAACACGGCTACCCCACTTAATATGGCCTGCCCCCCAAGTTAAACCGGCACCGAATGCCGCCACAAGGATGTTTGAGTTCGGTTTAACAAAGCCTTGCTCTAACGATTCACACAATGCAATTGGCACAGTCGCAGCCGACGTGTTGCCATAGTTTTGAATGTTCACAAACGCTTTCTCACGTTCAATGCCCGCCATATCACACAGAGTTTGAATAATTCGGATGTTCGCTTGGTGCGGAATCACAACATCGATGTTTTCAGTTGAGATGCCAGTGCGACTCAATACTGTATGTGCTGCAGCGCCCATTCCTTTCACTGCACGCTTGAAGATCTCTTTACCAACGAAATCAAAATCCCAGTAACCGTTATCAGCAGCAAAGCGGTCCATAGACGTACCGAATTTTGGTACTGCTAGAATGTCACGGCCCTCTGCGTCACAACCGATTTGAGCTTCTTGTAAACCCACTTGTTCTTCAGTACGCGATAAAACCACAGCGCCAGCGCCATCACCGAATAGAACCGCAGTATCACGCTTGGTCCAGTCGATGAAGAATGAAAGACGCTCTGCACCCACAACGATCGCATTGCGGTAGTTGCCCGCTTGAATCAATCGAGTTGCTGTTTCAACACCGTAGATAAAGCCTGTACACGCTGCATTAAGGTCAAAAGCTGCTGCGCTCTTGATGCCTAAGTTCTGTTGAACTTTAGACGCGGTATTTGGAATAAGAGAGTCTGGACTGCACGTCGCTACGATCACAAGATCGATATCTTCGGCTGTTAAACCAGCACACGCCATTGCATGTTGAGCAGCAACGGTCGCTAGCTCAGAGGTATTTACATGACTGATACGACGATTTTCGATACCAGTTCGAGTACGAATCCACTCGTCAGACGTATCAATGAAAGTGCTTAAATCATCATTGGATAGCACGGCTGGTGGCAGACACTTTCCCCAGCCCGTAATTTCAGCGTAAAATTTTGTCATCATTTACCTGCTTATTGTTTGTTTTTATTTGAGTATCTTATTCTTGTTTTAAACAGTATAAGCGTTCCGTACATGATTCGTAAATCGCGTTAGGCACGGAGACGCATAAAAAAGAGAAAGTTATGTCTACATTCAACACACGTTGCCCTTCTTGCGGTGGCGTAAACCGAGTTCCTTCAGAAAGAATTTCAGAAAGCCCTACTTGTGGTAAGTGCAAAAACGCACTTCTAGACGGTGCACCAATCGAAGGTACGTCACTGAATTTCCAATCAATTTTGAACAGTTCACAGCCTGTCGTTGTCGATTTTTGGGCGACATGGTGCAACCCATGTGTAGGTTTCGCACCTGTGTTCAGCGATGTCGCTAAAGAGCGCGCTGGCGATGTTCGATTTGTTAAAATTGATACCGAAGCTCAACAGCAACTGGCGGCTATGTATCAAATCAGAAGCATCCCAACGGTGATGGTGTTCAAGAACGGTCAACGTGTTGATACGATTAACGGTGCACTGCCAAAAGGTCAATTTGATCAGTGGCTTAATCAAGCACTAACTAAGTAATACTATTGGTTAAGCTATTGATTTAGCATTACTTAATTCTAAGTAAGCACACAAAAATAGGTTAGAGAGTCTTACCAAATCAAGACTATCTAGCCTACTGTTTTATTTATGGTTATCACTTAACTTCTTGAATAAAACTACAGCTTCGCCTTTCGCTTGAATATTAGATTCTTGCTTGCCAAACCCGTATTGCTGTTTGATTTGATCTGCGACTTTCTCAGCAATCATAATGGTTGGTGCATTGGTGTTTGCCCCAATCAGTGTCGGCATCACAGAAGCATCAATGACTCTCAAATTATCCAATCCATAAACTTTGAGATCTTTATCTACCACAGCTAAAGAATCGCTACTAGGTCCCATTTTACAGGTCCCGATCGGGTGATACTGAGTGTCTGCACGATTGCGAATATCTTGCTCGATAGCCTTGTCATCACTGGCGTCCACAGGGTAGAAAGCATTGCCTCGGATATCATCAAACGCGGAACTCTCTAACATTTGATACTGCTTCTTCCAGCCCTTAATCATGATCTCCATGTCTTCAGGATGACTGAAAAACGCAGGATCGATCTTAGGCGGATCATAGGGATCATTACTATTGAGCGTTACGGTGCCGTAGCTCTTCGGTCGCAATAAGGTGACATGAGATGTAAAGCCATGACTGGTATGAATTTTTCTAGCATGGTCATCTACAACAGCGACCACAAATACAAACTCTAAATCCGGTACAGCGATATGATCTTCGGAACAGAGAAAGCCTATTCCCTCTGCAAAATTACTGCTCATTTTACCGCGGCGTTCTTTGTGCCATAGTGGTAAGGCTTTGGTCATTTCAGAGGCCATTTGCAGCGAGATACCAAAAGTTTCACGCTTTTCACTGCATTTATACGAATGTACTAAGTCGATATGATCTTGAAGGTTCTTGCCCACTCCAGGTAATTCATGAACCTGTTCGATTCCATGTGTCTCTAGTTCAGTTTGAGCACCGACACCAGACAGTAACAGCAATTGGGGAGAACCAAACGCGCCAGCGGAAAGAATCACTTCTTTATTGCATCGTATCTGATAACGCTTTCCGCTAGAACCATATTCAACACCAATCGCCTTCTTGCCTTCAAACAAAACCTTATGTGTGGTGGCTTTAGTCACGACCGTGAGATTCGATCGTGAAAGGTTTGGCGTTAAGTAAGCCTTGGCAGCACTGCATCGTTCACCATTCAGCTGTGTTACCTGCGTCGGCATCGCCCCAAACTGAGCAGCGCCGTTAATATCCTCATTGCGAGGTACACCTATCGATTCACACGCCGTTAAATAACGTTCCAACATAGGGCTTGGCGATCTAAGATTGGCCACATTAAGAGGACCACCTTGGCCATGGAACTCATCTTGGTGGACTTCGTTGTTTTCTGCTTTCTTAAAGTAAGGCAAACAGGATTCATAGTTCCAGCCAGCATTGCCCAAGCTTTCCCATCTATCGTAGTCATAGCGATGTCCACGAGCGTACATCATGGCATTGATAGAGCTAGAACCGCCAAGTGTCTTACCTCTAGGCTGATAGCCTTTACGACCGTTCAAACCCGGCTGTTCAACCGTTTCGAATGCCCAATTATTGAGTTTGGTTGGCATCATCGCCACCACGCCAACGGGTGTGTGAATGAATGGGCTGGTGTCTTTACCACCCGCTTCTAACAAGCAAACCGTCACATCAGGATCTTCCGACAGCCGAGAAGCCATCACACACCCAGCTGAACCACCGCCAACAATAATAAAATCATAACTATCCATTTGCCATCTCCGCTATTTCTAGTGGGTGTAACTCACGCTTCAAGATTTTTCCGGTTGCTGTCATGGGTAAGGCTTTACGAATGAATACCTTACGCGGGTATTTGTAGTCGGCGAGTTGCTCACGACACCATGCTATCAAGGCGGCACTATCACATTGCGTATGTTCGTGAAGAACCACTGCGCGTGGATCTCCTCGCCTAAATGTTCATGATGCTCGCCTACCACCGCGACCATTTCGACATCGGGGTGACACATCAACACTTCTTCGACTTCACGTGGATAAACGTTGTACCCACCACGAATAATCATGTCTTTAACACGGTCAACAATGAACAAATTGCCATGCTCATCGACGCGACCGATATCTCCCGTTAAGAACCAACCATCACGAATAGATTCAGCTGTCGCCTCTGGCCTTTGATAATAGCCTTTCATCACACTTGGGCTTTTAATGCAGACTTCGCCGAGTTCACCCATAGCGACAGAGTTGCCTTGTATATCAGTAATCTTGATGAGGTGGCCACATAAAGGCTGACCGACACTACCCGATAAACGATCGCCATCAATATGATTAAAGGTCGCAACCGGCGCCGTTTCCGAGAGCCCATAACCTTCTAAGACTGGTAATTCAAAACGAGATTCAAACTGTCGTATAACCTCAAGCGGCATAGAAGCACCGCCAGAAACACCTAACCTCAAGCTGTGTTTAACCTGTTCAGAGCGTTTGCTTGTGTTTTCTAAACTATCAGAAGACTCTTCTCCCGCCTTTAATAGCGCGATATACATAGTAGGAACACCCGCAAACACGCTGACTTTATGGCTAATGATCTGTTCAATAACCAATGACGGTTCAAAACGAGGAATCAACACCATGGTGGACCCTGTTAGCACACTCGCGTTCATCATCACCGTCTGACCGAAGCTATGGAATAAAGGCAGTGTAGCCATTGTGGTGTCGCTGTACTCCAATCTCATTAGATACTGTGACGACATCGCATTGGTTTGCATGTTGGTGTGGGAAAGCTCAGCCCCTTTTGGTTGACCCGTCGTGCCAGAGGTATAAAGGATCACAGCGGTATCATCGCCATGACAAGCCACAGACTCAAAAGGAGTAAAAGGTTGTGCCAACCAATCAGCGATTGATTCATGCTCCTCATTACTTTCTAAAGTAGTGTCTGTGTTTGTTGGGATAGGCATCTCGACAAAGTGTTCACAGTGGTTTGCCTGCTCAAAACCTTGTAAACCATAGCGACCAATTGGAAGCTCTTCACTGCCGTCAAAACATAAATAGGCCTTCGCGTTAGAGTCATTAAGGTGATAAGCGATCTCTCTGGCCTTGAATAGCACGTTCAAAGGCACGACTACACAACCCGCTTTTAGAATCCCGTAATAGGCTATCGGAAAGTAAGTCACGTTCGGGCATGACAACGCTACCTTATCTCCGTTCTGCAACCCAAGTCTTTTCAAGTTAGCAGCCACGTTTCCAGAAAGTTGTTCTAACTGAGAAAAACTGATTTCATCCGATCCCATACGCATAGCGGCTTTAGTTGGAAAAAGCGAAGCGCTACGCTCCAAATTAACAGCAAGATTGTGCATCCATGATCTCCTTGTGCGGCTTAGACCTGTTTGTGACGGTCACCGTAGACGTTCTAATCGTTGTAATAAGTCTCTTTCTTGTCATCACGAGCCTGCACATTGGTGTGTCATGTAGATAAGAGTCGTTATTGAGCAAAATGTTTGAGACGCTCCAATGTGCAGCCCGATAAATTACAACATTTCGATAACATTTCGAACAGATTTCAAAAAGACAAAAACCGGTGATATTCGGACACAGCCTGCGCTAGCCCAATAAAACCTTGCACACATAAACCAAAATTTGGAACAAGCTTGCGAAAGTGAGAACAAGCAACAGGCGTAAATGTTAAAAGTTCGGTTAAGATATCGATATTCAACAAGAGGCAGCTTATGGAATACACCGCAGTTTACGAACCCGACATGCAAGCATTCGGCATTCTGGATCTTCAGTTGCTGCATCGTTACCTGTCGCCTGTTCTCAGTATCGAAGAGTTGCTCGAAGGCAGTAACATCGATGCTCTCCAACTCAACACACCCGATACACACATCACTTTGGCGCAAAAGCTTGCTGTGTTCAGTAATGCGTTAGCGAATTCCAACGAAGACGGATTGGGGCTTAAAGTTGGCCAACAAGCGAGGTTCAGCGATTTCGGCGTGCTCGGTTATGCGGTGTTTAGCAGCGAAACACTACTCGATGCCTTTTTAATCGGGTTTAAGTATCTGCAACTTGCTGGCCCTGTCCTCAGGAAAACCATGTCTGTAGAAGACAACATTGGTTACTTTCGCGCAGAGCAACTTATCGAACTCGATTCTTTACTGCCCTTTTGTTGTGAATACTGGTTCGCAGCGATACACAGTTTGTGCGAAGAGGTCTTACAGCAGCCCTTTCCTTCTCAAGTGATCCGCTTCCCCTATCCAAAACCTGAATACGGCGATCTATACACAGAGATTTTCCGCTGCCCGGTTGAATTCAATAGTGACCGGCTTGAATGGGAGTTCGACGCAACCACCTTGTATTCATCTCTTCCTACCGCCAACCCCATCACTTTACAGATGTGCTTAAAATCGTGTGATGACATGTTGGCAAAAGTCAGTGCACCCAGTAGCCTCAAAGAGAAAGTCTCTCAGATGCTGATTGAAAGGCCAGGATGTTACCCTTCTATAGAATCCATTTCTTCAGAACTGGGCATGTCTTCTCGAACTCTGCGTCGTCACCTGAAAGCAGCGGATACGAACTATCAGAAGATACTGGACCACGTTCGTTTTCACCTTTCTCGACACTACCTTTCTTCAACTCAAATGAGCATTGAAGAGATATCTGAGCGCGTTGGGTTTTCAGACAGCGCTAACTTTCGACATGCCTTTCGTAAGTGGAGTGGAAGCTCGCCACGTCAATACCGTAAAGAAACGGTCTAACACTTAAAATCCCACTCAATCCAAATCATAAAAAGACAATCACGCTGCAATCTTTTTCTAAATTAAACCACCAATGAACAACGGCTTAACGACTTTTTGCCCGCATAAAATCTCGCCAAACCACCAAATATCGCAACCGTATTTTAGTTTAGTTGGTCGATAAATTTCTTTTATCTTAACGACCATTTTTATTTGTTTTACCCAATTCAGTTTCTCCCCCATAGTCGCGGAAAATTCATCGTTTCTTTTACTATCAGAGGCTCCTGCATTGGACAACATCCAACCAACAACTCGCATAACTGTTCCTGTTATTGCATTGTCTTTTTACGCGATCGCTTCAGGCTACTTAATGAGTTCATTACCATTAATGCTGTCTGAGTATGGCTTAGACAAAGATCTATCGAGTTGGTTGGCGAGTGCATTCTATGCAGGTCTACTGGCTGGTACATTATTGATTGAACGTGCCATTGCGCGTGTTGGCCACAAAGATGCGTTCGTCATCGCATTGAGTGTGTTCATCGCAACGATCCTTGTATTGCCATTGATCCCACACCAAGCAGTATGGCTACTAGCTCGCTTTGTGGCTGGTGTGGCGGTTGCAGGTATCTTCGTGATTGTAGAGTCTTGGCTAATGAGCGGTGACGAGTCACAACGCGCAAAACGTCTCGCTATCTACATGTGTTCACTGTACGGCGGTTCTGCAGTTGGTCAGCTTGGTATCGGTTACCTAGGTATTACTGGTGGCGTACCTTTCATCGCAATGTTCACCCTTCTGTTTGGTGCGATCATTGTGCTGATGTACGGACAAGCAACTCCACCACAGATCCACGATGCGCAATCTTTGTCTTTAAAGCAGATCAGCAAATTAAGCCACAGCGCGCTAATTGGCTGCATTGTTTCCGGATTAACGCTAGGTGCGATTTACGGCTTGATGCCAGTTGAACTTGCTCAACGTAACATTGCACACGAAGACATTGGTGGTTTGATGGCTTTGGTTATCATGGGTGGTATGGCTGTACAGCCGATGGTGACTTGGTTATCTCACCACGTAGGACAAGTGTTATTAATGGCTTTGTTCTGCCTGCTAGGGGTTGCAAGCATTGGTGTGCTGACTATCAATCACGATTTCTACGTACTAGGCATGAGCTTGTTCGTATTAGGCATGGCCACATTTGCGCTATACCCAATCGCGATTAACTTAGGTTGCCGTAACCTTGACCCAAGCTACTTGGTGTCAGTGACTCAAATCATGCTACTTTGCTACAGCATCGGTTCTGTTGCGGGACCAATCGTTGCAGACAGCTTTATGGATTCACAAGCAGGATTGTTCACTTACCTGTTCGCGTCTCTACTTGCTACAACGATCTACATGTTGATTGCTAGCCTAAAGCGCTCTCACCTACAGATTGCAGGCGAGTAAGCTTAAATAGACAGACACTAGATGCGTGTCATTAGGGCTCCGAGTTCAGACTTTATGTCTAAGCGAAGGGCTCTTTTCAACTCATGCCTATATGTAACCTTCTTCTCCCACACTTCTCATTTCATCGCGCAAGGCTAACCAAGAAGTCGATGGCTCTTTCGATATTGACTGGGTGACAAACCGAAATGCTTTTTGAAACGATGCGAAAAGTTATAAGGATCTTTGTAGCCTAAGCGATTAGCAATCATAGAAACTGACCAATCTTGATATTTCAGTAGACTGGTGGCTTTGTCCATGCGTAATTGAATCAATTTACTGCGTGGTGAGAGGTTGAATAGCGTCTTGGTGACTCTATTGAGTTGCTCTTCACTGATAAACACTCTTTCAGCCATCCCTGCCACTGTCCATGGCTGATGCAGACTACTTTCAATTTCGTTATAGAGCGCTTGAACACGTGCAGTGGTGCTGGTCGACTTAGGCTCAAACCCCGTCAATGTTCGGATAATTTCACTCAAGAGTAACTTACGGTAACTGGCTCTACCGCCTATCTCAAAGTAAACCAAGTTCATTAATGACCAGATCTGCTCACACTCTCCAAAAGGCACAATCCCCTGTCCTAAACTTGCTATGTGCTGCCATTGCTTGGTGTCAGGCGTCAGCATCCACGCCATTTTCCAATAATTATATTGAGGATCGAGTTCAAAACGAAATGGGGTTTCAGCAGGAAGCACCACGAGTGTATAAGGTGTAATCGCTTGGACCGATGTTGCGGTTGTTAGAATGCCGCCACCTTCCATAGTGAAAATCAACGTATGAACATTAACGGATTCGCGCTCAACCCAGTAGCCATCATATAGCTTCGCCATGCCGCCCATATAGACACCAAAGCTTTTCATCTCTGGAATATCTTCAACGGTCAAAAAACGTTCTTTGCACTGTTCAGCGAGAAAAACATCATCATGCCAAGTTGATTTTGGTCTCATTGAATCAATGACGGATTCGCACAGGTTTTGTTGTTTTTTAAACATGTTGTTACTTCGCTCAAATCACTATAGTTCTGCCATAAATCGGAGAGCTTATGACAACTAACATCAACCCTAACTCATCTATGAATAACAAGCCAGAGAGCATCTTACCTCGTATCGTTAAACTGGGTTTACCTGTTGCTTTACAAAGTGCGCTTGTCGCTATTCTTGCCCTTGCTGACGTATTAATGGTCAGTGATTATGGTATGGAAGCAGCTGCGGCTGTGGGAATTGCATCAAAATGGCACTTCGTTGCTATTATGATTATGGCAGGGTTGGCCTCAGCAAACGGAACATTAGTCGCTCAATACTGGGGAAAGAACGACCGAAAAAGCGCGCGAACGGTATCATCTATCGCAATGGTGTTTGGCTTAAAAGTTCTGCTGCCTGTTACTGCAATCATCACTCTTGGTTCTCAGTTTTTAATGATGTTGCAGACCAGCGATCAAACCGTGATTGAACTTGGCGCGACTTACCTGTGGTATGGATTCCCTGTCCTTCTGCTGACTCACATTGTGGTCGTGGTAGAAGCAAGCATGCGCTCATCAGGTGACACCGTAACCCCGCTACTATTAGGCGCGGTGACCATTGCACTCAACATTGCGCTTAACTTCGTTCTAATCAAAGGTGCCTTTGGTATTCCCGCTATGGGCGTAGCAGGTGCAGCACTAGCGACGACACTCGCTCGCGCAATTCAAGTCGGCTTGATGTATAGCTACATGCGCATGCGTAAACATTGGTTGTTAACCACGCCTAGCTCACCACATCGTCCATCATTGTGGCTATCTTACCGTCGTATTGCTTTGCCACTAACGATGAATGCCGTGTTATGGGCAATGGGTACTATGGCATACCAAATGATCTTCGGTCACATGGGCACAACGGAACTTGCTGTGTTCTCTATGCTCGCGCCTTTTGAGTCGCTGTGTTACTCGATATTCTTTGGTATTTCTGTAGCGTGTTCCGTGTTGCTTGGTCACTCACTCGGTCGTGATGAGTTTGATGACGCTATGAGTATGGGTCTGACGTTCATCAAAGCCGTGGTTGGTTTTGGTGCGGTTGTAGGCTTGCTATTGTTTATGGGTAAAGAGCACGTTCTGTCATGGCTAAACCTGACCAAAGACGCTTTATACCCGCTTGCTTCACCTGCGATGATGATCATGTGCTTTGCGGTCGTGATTCGCATGCTCAACATGGTGATCATTAACGGTATTATTCGTGCTGGTGGTGATAATGCGTTCTGCCTTCGCATGGATTTCATCGCGATGTGGATGGTGGGCATTCCAGTATGTGTTTACGGCGCGTTTGTCGCTGAATGGGACTTTAAATACATCTATGGTCTAATGTTGGTAGAAGAAGTCGTGAAATTGACCATCTGTTCACACCGTTACTTGAGCCGACGCTGGATCAACAACCTAACGGTGACCTACGAAGAGCCTCAAGCGGCGTAAGTTTCAGTTACCTGGCTATATTCAAACTTAGATAAAACGTATCTACATAAAAAAGGTCTGAGAAATCAGACCTTTTGCATTTCTTTAGAAATTACTTTAAAGCGCCACTTACTTCTTGTTCATTCGGATATGGCGGTTCGACACATTCGGCAACGGCTTTTCAGGCACTTTCCGTTTCTCATGAATCAGATGTCGAATCGCTAATATCGGATGCTTAAGTAGCATTCTTGGCCCGGCATAGCGCATCACCAATCGCATTTGCTCTTTCGGGTCTGGTTTATAGCAATGAATCGGACACTTATTACAGGTCGGTTTTGCTTCGCCATAAGGACATCTATCCAGTCGTGTTTCGGCGTAACGCAACAGTTGCTCACACTCCTCACATAACGCGTTATTCTGACGAACTTCACCGTGGTGATCTTTGCAATAGATGTGCACCATCGCAATAACGGTTTTGTACTCCGTTGCGAGCTCACCTTGTAGAATATTGTTATGTTGGAACATGTTTTAATTACCTAATGAGAAACCGTACAGGTTGAGATTAACGCTTTCGCTTATCACATCTTCAACTCGCTCGAACACAAAGCCTAACTTAGTCAGTAGTGTGATACTTCGAATGTTATCAGAGGTAGTGATGGCAACTAAATGATCGATATCAGCATTCTGCTTAGCTTGTTCAATTATCGCCTCCGCGGCTTCTTGGGCAAAGCCTTGACCATAAAACTCAGGAGCAAACCCGTAGCCAATATCATGCGACGCTAAGGTGTCTCTTTTTATTAATCCGCAGATACCAATTGGCGTTGAAGTTTCTTTGATTTCAACCATCAACAAACAGACACCCTTCTCTTCATGCATCTTAAGAATGTTGTTTTCAATGTACTCGACAGCCTTTTCAGTGTCGTTGATTTCCTTATCACCAATGTAACGCAGGAAATCTTCTGAGCTGTATAGTCGTTGAATAAACGCCGCATCTTGAGGTGTGATCATTCTTAATCTTAAACGTTCGGTCTCGACTGACTGCATAGTGATATTTTCCTTGCTGAATACCATGTAAATATTGAGTTCTAGAGCTAAAATGATTATCCTCCACCGCCTAAACTAAATACAAGGCTATGCAGCAATGAACCGTAAGAAAAAAATCAATCAAATTCTAAAAAAGAAGCAGAAACAGGCGAATTCTAAACTGCATAGTAGCAACAAGCCTCGCTACATCTCTAAAGCTGACCGTGCAAAAATGGAAGCTGAAGAACAAGCGAAAGCAGCTCAAGAGCAAGCTGAAGGTTCAGTAGAAGCAACGGTTGAAGCTGAAGAGACAAAAGCTGCAGAGTAAGTTTATACTCGCAGTCCTCTTGTCTGACACTCTTTTCAGAGCCAACAGACAAGAACAAAAAAGCAGCCTCAAATTGGGCTGCTTTTTTGATCCTACCATTTTTAATCGCGCTGGTTAGCCTTTGAATGGCTGCACTTCCCAACGGGCAAACGGTGCTTTTGCGTTGATTCCCGCTCTGCCCCAACGATCAACAGAATCCACTACCAAGATACGCTCATTCGGTACCAATGATTTAATCAAGTTGCTTGGCTTTTTCGCTGTAACTAACCATAGAGCATCATCTTCCGAAAACATCTCTTTAAGCTTGGCTTTGTCCTGCTCTGTCCATTCCAGTTCAGCTTTGAACATGCGTTCTTCAACAAACAGTTGGCTGCCAGAGGCGAAATCTTCCAAGCTTTCTGAAAGCAACAATACTGAATCTACGTCATTGTCGAGCAATACTGCTTGCTGCTTGTTGATCAGTTCACGAACATCCAACATCACACGTTGTAAGTTGCTATCAATCGTTTCAGCTTGCGCAGGCCACAACAACTTAAAGTCGTCAGCCACAATCGCCGCCATACGTGTTAAGTTGGTCGGGTTTAACCATGCGTATTTAGACACATCACCATTCGACAATGTAAGCGCAGCAACGCCTTGTGCACGCGGTGTAATCGCTTGAGCGGCATCAACCTCAACTAAACGGATATTGCTTTGTCTTGCGTATACAAACGTAGGGTCGGCTTGCCAGATCGATGACAACGTTACCGCAACGGTCGCCTTTTCACCCGATTGAAGCACTTTACTCGCACCCTTGGTACCAAACCAATTCGGCAGACGGTCAATACCGTAGCGCTTAGGTGGTAGATATTCGGTGGTAATGTCCGTGCCTTTGGTTAGCTCTGTCGCCAATGCATAAGTCACAGGTGTACTGGTTAGGATGTCTTCTGCATTCACGTTCAGTGACATCACAGAACCAGCCATTAATACACTACCAAGTACACTCACTTGAGCCGTTGCTTTTACTGAGCTAGCGATACGATTCATTAAACAAGTCATGATTACGCCTTTCTTACAATTCGGTATAGCGTTGCTGCTAGGAAAAACGTTGCAGAAACGATGATGATTGAAGCGCCCGATGGCACTGGCAGTTTGAGTTCCATAGGCAACACGGTTCCAACCAAACATGCGATGGTTGCGAGTAATGCCGACAAGAGAACAAAGCTCCCCATACGTTTAGTTAACAATCGAGCGGTCGCACCTGGAATCAACAATAACGCACCCACTAGAACTGCACCTACGATCTTCACGGCCGCAATTGTCACTAAGGTGATCATCATGACAAACAAGTAATCGTAAAAGCTGGTGTTGTAACCACGAACCTTAGCTATATCAGGGCTGATACAAGTCAGGAGAATGCGGTTGAATGTCGGTATCAAGAGCAAGATGATGATCGCGCAACTACCTGCGAGAATCGCTAAGTCTTGGTCTGTTACCGTAAGAATCGAGCCAAACAGTACGTTTTCAAGCATGTGGATATTGATCTTACGAGCAACATACATCAGTAACGCCGCACCCACAGCCAACGCTAGCGCAAGGAAAACACCCACTAAGGTATCGTATGGAACGTTGGTCCTGTTTCTTACAAAGTGAAGAAGCAGAGCGAAGATCATACAGAAGCTAAACAAACCAATAATTGGGTTTTCTGGTGGCTCGCCAAGCAAAACACCAATAGCGATACCGGTTAACGCTGCGTGGCCGACGGCTTCTGAGAAGAAAGCGAGACGCTTGGCAATCACCAAAGTACCCAGACCACCTAACAGAGGACCAAGTAGTAACGCTGCAACCAAAGCATTGACCATGAAGGCATACATGAAACTGTCTGATAACCAGCCCGCTTCCACGCCACTAATGGCTAGTTGTCGTAACCAATCCATTACGCAACCTCCTTCGATTTGGTCATCGCAGAGCCACTGCTGTAGTGCTGGAACAGGCTCTCGATTTTACTTGGGTGTAAGACTTGTTCGTGTGGGCCACTATCAACCAAGAATCGATTCACAACATGTACGTTCGCTTCGAGTCGACGCACTGCCGTGACATCGTGGTGTACCGCAAGGATCGTACGACCTTCACTAACACATTCACGAATTAACGATTCAAGATAACGAACGCCCTGCTCGTCCATACCCGTGGTTGGTTCATCCAACACCAGTAGACTTGGGTTATCTAATAGCGCTTGGGCAAACAGCACGCGTTGCTGCTCACCACCCGATAACTGTCCCATGCGGCGGTCGCTACGAGTAGCCATACCAACGCGATCTAATTGTGCGAGTGCAAGATCCAATTGCTTAGACTTACGACGCCAAAATAGCGGAATTCGAGTTTGGTTAAGCAACACGAAATCCATGACCGTCAAAGGCAAGCTCGATTCGAAGGTCGCTTTTTGTGGAACATAACCGATACTTGGCTTTTCTGGCCAATGAATATTGATTTGCCCAGAGAAAGGCGTCAAACCAAGAACAGAGCGTAGCAGAGAGGTTTTACCACCGCCGTTTGGCCCCATGATTACATGGCACTCACCCGCTTTAAGTTCTAGTGAGATATCGTCAAGAATGACGTTGTTGTCATATTGCAGACCGAGTTGATTGATTGAAATCGATGGACCTAACATTATGCGTTCCCGCTTTTAGCTTGGTTCGCCGCCGCAAATTTCATTGCTTCGATTAATGTCTCGAGATTCTTCTGCATCTCAACTTCGACTTTGTCGTCTTCATATTCGCCATGCGTCATGTGAGAGAAACGGTAAAGCTGAACACCCGTTTCCGCTTCAATCGTGTCAACAAAACGGTTTGGCATGTTTAGCTCGTAGAACAACACGTCAATGCCCGATGCGCGGATCTTCTCGATCGTCTCTTGCAGTTGACTAGCACTTGGTTCAACACCGTGTGCAGGCTCGATTACTGCCGCAACATCCACACCAAACTCTTGAAGGATGTAGCCATAAGCATTATGTGTAGTCGCGACCTTCATACCTGAAGTATCTAACTCACCTAATGACAACATCGCATCGCGCTTCATAAAGCGAAATTGCTTTGCGTATTTACGTGCATTCTTACGATAAAAAGCCGCGTTGTCAGGGTCGAGCTTAGAGACCTCACTCGCGATGGTGTAAACCTTTTGAATTGTTGTCGAAAGCCCAACAAAGGTATGTGGGTTAACGGCACCTTGACCAACAGACTGACCAAGAGCAGGAAGTAGAGGCACTTCTTTGTTTGCTTCGATCACGACTAAGTCATCACGTTGCGCTGCTGAAATCACTTTAAGCGCAAAGTCATCGTGACCAATACCGTTTACTACGATTGCATCCATTTGGCTCAATCGTTTTATATCATTGGGTTGTGGTAAGTAGTTATGTGGGTTGAAACCTGCGTCAACCAAAGGAAGAATGTTCACTTTGTCACCTACCACGGCTTTCACGTAGCTGTAGTAAGGTTGAAGTGTGATACCAATCGTCAGCTTGTTGCTGTCGATCTTATATTCTTTTGCCAATGCATTGGGTGCCATGAACACCGCTAATAACGACATGAACAGAGTCATAATTCGCATAGTAATTCTCTTATTATTAGTGAGCATCGCTTTCATGATGCTGTTCAATTTCTGATTCGTTCACGACCATTTTCCAACCCGTAGACTCTAGCGTGTGTTGGTCAAAAGTAGCGGGCTGTTTCGCTACACCGCCCAAGAAGATCCAGATTTCAGGAGAAACGCTGTTCGCATTTAAAATAAAGGAATCCGCAAAACCATGATCGGTAGGCGTAGCTTGTTCACTTGGAGTAGAAAAGTAATAACCACGCTCGTCCAGTACCCAAGCATGAGAACCTTTGCGCTTCCAACTCTGATCTTCTACAAACGGGGCAACCCATTCATCTTTAAGTGATGCAACACTCGGCCATTCACCATCTGAGTCCATGCGCAGGTCACGGATTTCTTCATGCGCTAAACGCAGCTCTGATAGCATCGCCAAGTTTTCTTGTTCAACATCAGTCACTAGAATTTGATGATCAAGCACTGCTTTAACGTGGGATTCAGCCTGATGAAATGGGATTGCGACAGTTGCAAAGCAAAGGATGAACACAATGATCAGTCCTACCCATTTGCCCTCTCTGCCGCCCGTATCAGCACGTACGCTTTGAATCATCATTTTTCACTGATCTCTACAACATCAACTTCAACTGGAAACTCATGACCTGAATCGAACACAAGGTAGAACTCAGTGTCAGGATGTGGGAATTCAACGATAGAACGTTTATCTGTCATCTCTTTTGCAATCAAGTTGTCTTCGTAATCGTACATCTCAACTGCGTAATCAATCGCTTTGCTGCCATCCGAATAACCCGCTTCACAAGCAACAGTCTTACCTTCAAACCAGCAGCTCATCAGTGGAAAGTGTGCTTGCGCAGGTAATGCAGCGAAACCAAGTCCCAATGCTAAGCAAGGAGTCATTAAAGCGTTAAGTTTTGTTTTTATTGTCATGGTTCGTACCCTAGCCACAGTGCAAATTCTCAGAAGTAAACTGAGCGATAAAGGGCTCAAATGAGCCCTTAAGTTTTTTTGATTCTTAATCAGGGATCTAGCCCCGATATCACAGACTATTGAAGCAGCGCTTCGAACGTTAGGTGAACGTTCGCGCTTGCTTTGTCTGCCAGTGGGTTGTCAATCAACTCACCTTTGTAGTTCGCTTTCATTACGTAACGACCTGCTACGCCTGGAGTAAACGTGATTTCACCGTTCTCATCACTCACCACATCAATCTGCTCTTGGTGGTTGCGGTAAAGCGTACCTTCACGAGTAATCTCCGCTTTCACGTCTTTCTGGATTTCACCGTTGTAGAAGAACTGGAATGTCACAGGTTCGCCTTCAACGATATCTGAAGGGTGTGTCACAGGCTTCATTTCTAGAAGCTTGCCTTCAATTTTGAACACTGAATCCGTTGGCTTACCTACCGTGATGTAGCTTTCTGCACGAGTGAAGCTGATCTGCGTTACCACGTCACGTGATTTTTCAGGCAGAACTGAGTCACGCTCAGCTTTGTTTGCTTTAATCCACTTCACCGTGTCACGGCGACCCGCTTTGTATTGCGTGTAGTAAGACGGCTGGTTGTTGATCGCCACTTTGTGTGTACCTTCTTCTTCAAAATAGAAGTCGAAGATTGAACGACGCTTGCCACGAATAACGAAGTTAGGACGCTCGCTGCGGCCATCTGGCATGATGACATGAGCATTTTCGCTGCCAGCAGGCTTATCAAAAACAAACGTACCGTGAGACGCAGTAACATCGAACGTTAGCCAATCACCACCTTCTTTAGATACAGTAAAGTGAGATGGCAAAATCCAACGTGGGTGAGCTTGTGCCGTTGTCGTTGCTGCTAGGCCGAATGCCATCACACCCGCTAGAGCAAGTGCTTTGATTTTTGTCTGTTTCATCATGTTCAATTCCATTATTTATAATTGTTAGCCGTGTCGCTCTATCTGAGCCTACGATGACCACTGTCTATTCTGTTCAGCTTGGTTTTAGTTCGTACTTACTAGTTACTGTTCGCACTTACTATTTAGCGATGTAGTTCAGGGTGATTTCACCCGTCTCTTCCGTTGCTTTTAATTCGTAAGATATGTTTGAATCTGCGAGTGATACTTTTTGGCGAAGGTAATTACGGCCACCGTGTTCACGAACCACTTCGATATGAACCGTGTACTCGCCTTGTTCTAACGTTTCACCGCTGTCGCTCTTACCATCCCACACGAAACGGTACTGGCCAGCAGGACGTGTTGCAGACGTCACAGCATCAACCAGTTCACGATCGTAACGGCCAACCTTTCTCCACCAGCTGCGCAGATCCTTAAGCCATTCGTCTTTACCGACCCAAAGCTCGATGGTTTTCACTGACTTTCGTTCGCTATTCTCTACCCACACCGCCACATAAGGACGTGCATACATAGAGGTATCAATCTTTGGAAGCTCAAAGCTGACATCCAGTTTTGCCGTATCAGGAATCGCTTGTGCCATACCTAGGCTTGGCAAAAGAGATAAAGCAAGAAGCGCCTTGCTCCAGTTCATTTTTTTCATTTTTAACAACCTTTAAAATCCGTTTAACCTTTAATTCGTTCTTCAAGCTGATTCATCAACCCACTTCATCAAGCTAATTAAGGGTTAAGGTACGGCGACAAAATAGATAACCAGTGAGATTGCAGACCCAAACACCGTCCATTTGATGGAAGTATTAAGCGTCTTTTTCTTAGGTAACAGTAAGCACACGCCAGTAAGCACAAAGAAGATCATCAATAGCGCTGTGATATCGATAAACCATTTCCATACTTCACCGCTGTTACGACCTTTATGTAGATCGTTCAACAATGCGATAACGCCGTAATTAGTGGTTTCGACTTCTACAAACTCAGACGTAACGTCAACAAAAACGGAAGCGTTGTAGCCTGGTCCTTTGAAGTCCATAGACACTTCACCGATGAGCAACTCACCGCCTTCAATATCTGCATAGATGTCCAAACCTGAAGGAACGCCGGAGAGGTTGGCTTCTTCAAACAGAAACGTTTCAAAGGCTGTCTCGTCGGCTTTTAATCGCCCGTCTTGAACCGTAAACAAACTCGTAGGAAGCTCTAAAGTAGAGCGTTGAATATTGGGTTGGCTTGATTCAAATAACTCAGGTCTGTTCAAGGTGATACCTGTCACTGAGAAGAAAAGAACAACGAACAGAAGTGCCATTGAAATATAAACATGAAGTCGACGAGCCCATGATTGAACCGCCCTACTTTTTAACGACATACAAACCAATACCTATAAATTTTATGGCGACAATTTAGTTGATAATCATTCGTATTGGCATTCAATTTACATTGTTTACGTTTGCCGAGTGGCGTAAGAAAATTTACATAACATTACATGGGAAATAATCGAACTATATGCATATTCTTGCTAACGTGTACTTAAGGGATTTGATTCGTTCTGTTAGAGGTTGTCCATAACAGGATCAAAGCTAAAAAACCTCAATCTCAACATGCTTGATTGAGGTTGGTTTAAGATAACAGTTGTGGCTTTAAGGATAGAAAGTTGGGACTATTTGATCACTGGTTTGATGATAGCTAATTAAGCTTAAAAGGATTTGAAATGCGTATTATTGTTTTGGCTTTTGCTGCGCTAGTAACAGCGTGCAGTAGCCAAATAGCCGGCACGGAAGAACATATTCAACAATACATCGGTTCAGACATAACCGATGCACAAGAGCAGTATCTCACCGAACGGTCACGCCCTATCAGTTTTTGGGCATCTCGAAACTATGCTTGGATTGAAACCAAGAAGCCGTTAGACAATGGTTATACAGTGCATGCCTTTAAAAACCCTTATCGTGACTGCACCATTAATTGGGTTGTCGACACTAGCGGTGTGATTCAAAGTGCAACGCCTAGTGGGACAATGTGCGATCCTTAGTCAAACCAAACTGTAAAACTAGGTAAGCTCTAACTGAATAATCAAAAAGGGTGTCACTTGAACCATCAAATGACACCCTTTTCTATTTGTTACTTTCTCTTGTCTTCTGTATTGCTATCAGAGGTTAGACGTTACCGTTATCACTCACTGTTCTTAGCTGAGTCAGATATTTAATCCATCCTTTTGCTTCAGAAGAAGGTTCAATGTTGTTGGCACGTTTCGCTTGAGCAAGAGCATTATCAAGATTCTTTAGCTTATACCATGAACGTACTTTCGCTAAAGCGACATCGGCTTGCTTGTTCTTGTCTTTCACTTTATCTAAAACAACCAGAGCTCGGTCGTAGTAACCTTGCTGAACCAATAGCTGAGCCACATTCCAATGATACTGAGTGTCTTTTTTAGACGCTAACGTCCACACTTCAATCGCATTGTCCCATTCTTTCGCTAGCTGCCAGTAGGTTGCTTGTTCAGCCAGAAGTTGAACATCGTTGTTCGCATCATCTAACTTAGCGATCTCTTGTGCTGCTCTCTCTGGAATGCCTCGTTTAGCATAAAGCTGAGCCAGTAATCTACGGTCTGAGTTTTTCAACTCAACACCTTGTAGATCAGCCAACGCTAGCGTGTTCAATGCATCACGATTACGTTCTAATCTTAGCTGAATACCAACAAGTTGACGCCACCAGTTATCTTTCTCTGGTTGAAGTTCAATGAGGCTTTCCAGTGTCGGAATAGACTGTTTCCACTGCTTTAACTGTAGCTGAGCACCCAATTTTAGCGATAAAGGTGATAGCTCTTGTTTTGAATTGAACTTGTCGTGATTACCAATGGCCACCAGTACTTTTGACCAGTTTTCAATTTGATATTCAGCTTGTGCAATTCGCATCCAAAGCGTGTCTTTCTTTTCCTTTTCAGGCGCTGTTTTCACTAACTCGTAGTAGTGCGGAAGCGCGTTTTTAAACTGCTGATCGTTCAACAACAAATCAGCCAGCATACGCTTCGTTATCCAAGCTTGCTCATCGACTAACAAATTCGTATCGACGGCATAAGTGAGCTGCTTAATCGCCGCGTCAGTTTTGCCATCTTGCCAGTAAAAAACACCTAGCATACGAGCTACGTACGCTTTGTCGTAGCCCTTAGAAAGCTCTAAACCTGCTAGTACGTCAATGGCCTGTTTAACCTGTTCATCTTGAGCAAGCTTATGCGCCTTTTGAACACGAATAGCAGTATATTGGGTTAGCTCTTGTGCCTGTGTTGTAAGGGGCATTAACAACAAGCCCACTAATATCCATATATGTTTCATCATTTTGCCAACTTAAACTCTAGTTTCACGGTTTGACCAACCTGAGCTATCGCTTTTCCATCGACGACTTTCGGTTGATATTTCCATTTTTTAAGTGCTCTCATCGCTTCACGTTCAAACATACGACGTGGGTTTGCGTCAGTGACTTGAATGTCAATTGGACGTCCCGTTTCATCGATAGTAAAAGACATAATCACATGGCCTTCAGCTCCACGCTTAAGCGCTTTCGCTGGATAACTAGGCTCTACTCGATACAAAGGCATTGCTTGTTGGTTTGACCCAAAATCAGAGAATGTCGGTGCGTTAATCGCTAAGCCATCAATGGATGTGTTCAAATCCAATGAAGGCAAAGAAGACATCGAATTCAGAGGCGTAACTTCAGCTTGTGACTGAGACGTTTGCGCTTCCGGTGGCGGTTCTGGCATTTCTGGTTTTTCAGGGACTGCACGTTGTCTTCTTTGAACTTCTTGTTCTTGTTCCACCATTACCATGTTGAAACTTAACGTCTCGCTATCGTCTGGTGAACGTTGGTGGCCATTATCGACCATCCAAGCCATGAAAGAAAACAGCGCTAAGCCCAACGCGCCCGCTAGCGGTAAAGCAAGAAATAGGCGAATCATTTATGAAGATCCTCCAAGATCATCGCTTATCAGCAGCAAGCGCAATGTTTTTAACACCTGCACCTTTCGCGGCATCCATCACTTTAACAACAGTACCGTTGTAAGCGTGTTCATCCGCTTGAATAACCAAAGAAGCATCAGGTTGTTCTAGCAACAAGTGCTCTAACGTCGCTTGGACACGTTCAACATCTACGACACGCTTGTCGATGAAAATGTCGTTTGCAGAAGTAATCGCAACAAAGATGCCTGCATCCTTTTGGCTTACTACGTTAGAAGCTTGTGGGCGATTGACTTCCACCCCTGACTCACGAACAAATGAACTGGTCACAATAAAGAAAATAAGCATGATAAAGACAATATCAAGCATCGAAGTAAGGTCTATTTGAGCCTCTTCGTTTTTAGAATGACGTCGACCGAGTCTCATCGTTGACTCCTTAAAGATTTTTCTAATTTCAATTCTAAGCGGTTACATACTTTCGCTAAGCGAGCGTGAACGAACATGCCCGCTAACGCTGCAACCATGCCTGCCATGGTTGGCAGTGTTGCTAACGAGATACCTGAAGCCATCAATTTAGGGTCACTGCTGCCTTGTGTCGCCATAACATCAAAAACAGAGATCATACCGGTTACAGTGCCTAGCAAGCCCAACATCGGGCAAATAGCGACTAACAGCTTAATAAAATTCAAGTTTTGGTTAAGCAAGATACTCGCTTGCCCTAACCAACCTTCACGAATGGCTTTGGCATGCCAAGAAGAGTGATCTTCTCTTTCATGCCATTTCGCTATCCAAGCTTGGCGTTGCTTAGGAAAGTAGAACGCAAGATAAAGCACACGTTCTACCACAAGCACCCAATACACTAGGACGACAGCCGCTAGCCACCACAGGACGAAACCGCCCTGCTCCATAAAGCTTGATAAAGACAGCAGCCAGTCACTCGTTAACCAACTCGCTGGTAATAGAGAACCCGACAAAATATCCATTACGCAGCAGTCCCAACTGGTGAAACAACAGCGTTTGATTCAACGGTCTTTTCAGCCTGCTCAGCAACAAGACCAATACCTTGCTTCTCAAGAATATTGCGAATGTTTTCTGCTTGAGTGCTAAGAATGTTGTGTGCCAGTAGAAGAGGCATTGCCGCAACCAGACCAAGTACCGTAGTTACAAGCGCCATCGAGATACCACCCGCCATAACTTTAGGGTCGCCATTACCAAACTGAGTGATCACTTGGAATGTTTCGATCATGCCGGTTACTGTACCTAAAAGGCCCAACATTGGTGCTAATGCCGCCAATAGCTTAAGCATCGATAGACCTTTCTCTAGGTGAGTCTGCTCATCAACTACCGCTTCTAAAAGTCGCAACTCTAACGCTTCAACCGTTTGGTTTTGTTCCTTGTTGTACATCGCAAGAACACGACCTAGTGGGTTATCACCCGCTTGCTCAGGGTTCTTAAGTTGCGCGCGAATTTTCTGGCGTGCGATAGCAAGAGAGACACCACGAACTAATGCGATGATTAGACCAATAGCTAGTAGGCCAAGAATCACTTTACCAACCACACCACCCGCTTGTAGACGGTCAGTTAAACTTGGCGTAAGTGCTAATTGCTCTAGCATAAACCCGCGAGAAGGATCGACAACCACGTTAGATACTTCACCATTCGCTAACGAAGAAAGTGACGCTAACGTTGGACCATTTTGTGGTTGCTTAAGGTAAGCGATCGCATCTTCACGCTGAGTGTTCCAGCTAACATAGCCTTGCTCTGTCACAAGACCAATCGAACCTAGTCGGTAAGCGTCAACCTTGTTTGTATTGCCTTCACCATTAATGAATGCAATTTGAGATTTGCTAAGCTCAGAACTCGCTTGGATCTGTTCAACCATGCTCATCCACAAACCGGTCAGCTGTGGCATTGAAGGCAGTGATTTAGCATCAATGATTTGATCAACAGTTGCAGTGTGTTCAGCACGATCAACACTATTCACGGTTGAGCTAAGCTCTGCGCCGAGTTCTTTTGCGTTTTGACGAACGACACCGAACAGCTCGCCTAAGCTACCGGTTTCTAAACGCAGCTTCTCTTCTAAGCGAGCAAGCTTGTTTTCGTTATCACTGAACGTTTGAGTCAGAACATCTGTCGCACCTTGGATAGACGTACGCTTCGCTTCAAGCTGAGCTTTGATCGCTTTCAGTTCTTGTTCTGTCTTTTTGAAATCAGCTTCACGCACTACGTTGTGAGAAGTTTGAGTTCGACTCTCTGATTTTGCTTTATTAACTAGCTGAGCCGTCGTATCTGATGCAGAGAAAGCTGAAAATGAAAGTGATGTAATGCAAAGCAATGCTGCTAATGGCTTTAAGTTCATTACTTAACCTCCGCAACAGTTAAAGAAACAGGTAAAGTAATCAAGCTTGGGGCAGCTTGTTGGCCAGCAATATCGTACGCTTTATCTAGCTCAGACTTCATAGAAGAATCAAGTTCTTGCCATTGAGCTTCTGTTTGATTCCAAGCCCAGTATTGGCTGCCATTTAGGTTACGAGCAACTAAAGAGATACGACCTAAGTGCAGAACATCTGCCTCGATTGTTTTATCACTCGCCAATGCGACACGACCTTGGTAAACACCCAACTTAATGCCGTAGTCCATCTCGATTTGGTATGCCTCTAGGATACGACGATACTTCTCAGCATCACTCACATCAGCACGAGTCATCATTGCTTGTAGCTTTTCTACTCTTTCTAGACGCTGTTCTTTCTTAATCGGCACGTCTTTCTCTACCAACTGTTCAAGACCATCGATCATTTGATACATCAATGGCACAACACCTTGGCGTGTGTATTTGATTTCTTCGATTTGCTCTTCAATGCTTTGAGCTTCTTGGTTTTGGCTCTCAACTAATGCAGCAAGGTGATCGTGATAGATTTCTAGGTTTTTAACTTCTTCTTGCAGACGCTCAATCTCAGCTTGCAGCATTAAAGTCGCTTGTGAGCTTTTATCAATAACCTTTTGGCTCGAAGCCGACGCGTTATTGGTCTTGTTTTGAATTGATTGAGCTTGATCCAAGCTGTTTGCCATAGAAGACGTTGCAACCAAACTGATGGCAAGCGCTAGGCTAGTTTTTAAAAGATTCATAATTGTAGTCATTTACTATAGAAGAAGGTCAAATACATTTTATTGATAAATACTATTATTGATAAGCACTCTCATTATCATTAAAAGTCACTCGCATTACTAGGGATATTTTACTGAATAGCAGAATCACGAAAGGAGAAAGCCGAAACTTTCCCCTTAGTATTTAGGCTAACAATAGTACCCTACTAACAAATTAGTATTTTACCTGTAAAGTCGCCATGTAGTTACGGCCTTCGCCGATTACTACGTCTTCAGCAAATTGGTGGTTTGAAGATGTTGAACCGCCACCCGCTAGGTATTCTTTATCAAATACGTTCTCGACTGTTAGACGCGCTACGAAATCAAGAGAATCGTCGTACTTAAGCGTGTATGCAGCACCCATATCTACACGTGCGTAGCCGTCTTTCTTGAGTGTGTTCGCGCTATCGCCGTAACGAGAACCTTCGTAGATAAGACCCAGGTTCACATCAACTTCGTTTGTTGCTGCATAGGTAGACCAAACGCTTGCTGCAAACTCAGGTACGTCTACTGGACGGTTACCTTCATATGTTTCATGGTTCGTGATTTCAGCATCTAAGTACATTGCAGAACCAGACATTGAGAAGCGCTCTGAAATAAAGCCTTGTGCGGCTAGCTCAGCACCACGGTGAACTTGTTCGCCACCTTGTGTCTTCGTCCAATCGCCTGATGAAGTGTCTTCTACATCCATTGAAATGTTTTCTTGGGTAATATCGAATACCGCACCAGAAACGAATAGACGTTCGTCCATCAGTTCCCACTTAGTACCGACTTCGTAAGACACGCCCGTTGCTGCGTCAAGAAGTTCGCCATCGTTGGTGTAGTTGCGGCTTCCGCTAGACACAACACCTTGTGGTTCGAAACTTTCAGAGTAAGAAGCGTAGATACTACCGTTTGATGCTGGGTGGTAAATCAGGCCAAGCTTAGGCGCTACATTTTCTTCTGCTACGCCATCACTTACTTTACGGTCGAAACGAGCACCCGCAAGAACTTGCCATTCATCATTAATAGTAATCAAATCTTGGATGTAGAAGCCCCAAGTATCGTAAGTACTCATCTTACCTAGCGATGTTGGACCCACTGACGGCGCTGGTACTGTTGCATCTGGTGCGTATTCAGCGCTGCTGAAGCGATCCATACCACGGTAATAGCTGTAGCCTAACCAGTTAGCACCGAATAATAGTTGGTGCTCTGTGCCCGCAAGATCAGCGGTTGTTGTTAGATCAACGTAAGCCGTTCTGAAACGCCATTTATCATGACGGTAGTTACCGCCTTGAGTCACGGTGCCCGTACCATCAGGATTCATATTTGAAAAGCTTGGGTAGCTTTCCATATCAATACGTTCGAAATCTTGGTAGTTGAAACCTGTTTTTAATGACCATGTATCAGTCAGGTTAGCAGCAATATCAAAACCAACGTTCTCAACATCATTCTCGATCTGTGACCACTGTGCATCCCAGATGTGCTTGTCGCTACCTACTCGGTTGCCGTCTAGCGTGTATAAAGCGCCAGAATCTACGCTACCTTCGTCGTTAGTTTTGTCGTAATGAACAGAAACTGTCACGTCTTCAGTTACATCGTAATCAACGAATACACCACCAACAAAACGTTCTGTTTGTGGTTCAGTTCCGTCACCATAAGTTCTCCAAGAGCCGTAGCTTTCTTTAGATAGAATCGCGCGACCACGTAGAGTTTCAGCGTCGTTCAAAGCGCCACTTACGTCTACCGTTGTACGAGAATGGTCATTAGAACCAATATCTTGGCTAACACTTACTTGCGTATCGTAAGTTGGCTTTTTGCTTACCATGTTGATCAAACCACCTGGTGCAGAAATACCGTAAAGAAGACCAGAAGGTCCTTTTAGTACTTCAACACGCTCTAGCAGTTCGATTGGTTGACGGTAGTGAGACCAATGTTGCTGGCCATTTTTAAGGAAGCCCGAAGAGCTTTCTACCGAGAAACCACGTAGAGAGAAACGTTCACGGTTACGGCTTGTACCGCCAGCACTTACACTCGCGTCATTCTTAAGCACGTCACCAAGCGTTGTTGCACGCTGTTCATCGATGATTTGCTCATCGATTACTAAAACTTGTCCCGGAGTCTCTAATTGAGTCGCCTCCATGCGCATTGCTGTTGTGTTCGTGTCGGCTTTATAACCGTAGTCACGACCTTCAACAACCATATGCTCGTCTGTTTTTACTGTTTCTGCCAATACTGCTGGTGAAGCTAATACTGCGCCGATCACTAAAGCCAATGGGCTCTTTGAAAACATGTCCTTTACTCCGCTTTTATTCTTTTAGACGAACACTTTGTTATTTATTCGATGTGTTCGCTGAACCGTTGCCGGTACCACTGAATTATTTCGGGAGTGAATATAAGTGATAACTATTACCATTTGCATTAAATTTACATTCTTTGCATTCGTAAAGTTTTGTAAAGGCCTGTCGGTGAGTCATATTTGAGGAGTTCAACAAAACCATTCAATACAAATAGTTAAGGCTCATGGACGTAAATCGACTGGTTATCTTCACCGAATTTTTTGAAACAACGGTATTTGTTCAGTCAATTGAAGACGTGAAGATTGATAAGAAAATCATCTCTTCTTATTTACTACCTTTGAAACGACAAATTTATGTATAAAACCCTCGATAGATGTAAATTAATAGTGAATTATTTTGTTTTTATTTGTTTAATTTACACAATTATCAGTGATTTTGATCACATCTATAATTCCAAACTCATTTTTTGTTTTTCGAATTGATTATCCGACTGCTAATCTCCTGCTCACTTTGAAAAGGTATCAAAGTTATAAATAATAAGGAGTGTTCTAAATGAATACCAAGAAACCTATGTCTCTGACTGGTCGAGTAATCCTCGGTATGGTCGTAGGTATATTAACGGGATTCGCCATTCAATCCCTTTTTGCAGACAACGGATTTGTTAACAACTACATCGTTAACGGACTCTTTGAAGTGGGCGGACAAATCTTTGTCGCCAGTTTAAAAATGCTTGTTGTGCCTCTAGTCTTCGTTTCACTAGTGTGCGGTACAAGTTCTCTTAAAGACTTATCAACTCTTGGCCGTATGGGTGGCAAAACGCTTGCACTTTATATCGGTACTACTGCCGTTGCCATCACTCTAGCATTAACTATCGGTAACCTGTTCCAACCTGGAGCTGGTGCGGATCTTACTGCTGCGAGCTCTTTCAAATCAGCGGATGCCCCTTCTCTGGGCCAAGTAATCATCGACATGTTCCCAACCAACCCTATTCAGGCGATGGCTGAGGGCAAAACGTTACAAGTTATCGTATTTGCAGTGTTGTTTGGTATCGCAATCAGTGCAGCGGGCAAACCCGGTGAACGTATCGCTGCAGTTTTCTCTGATCTAAACGAAGTGATCATGAAGCTAGTTGCGCTACTAATGAACCTTGCTCCTTACGGCGTATTCTTCTTGATGGCGAAACTGTTCTCTGGCCTTGGCTTAGGTGCAATTTGGAACCTAGCAGAATACTTCTTAGTGCTTGCTGGTACCCTGCTGTTGCATGGCTTGGTGACTTACAGTGCGATGCTTAAAGGATTCACAGGTCTTAGTCCGATTACGTTCCTACGTAAGATGGAAGATGCAATCATGTTTGCATTCTCAACAGCATCTTCGAACGCAACAATTCCAGTAACTATGGAAACGGCTAAGAACCGTATGGGCGTAGACAACAAAGTCGCTTCTTTCACAGTACCACTAGGTGCAACTGTGAACATGGACGGCACTGCAATCATGCAAGGTGTTGCGACGGCGTTTATCGCGCAAGCGTACAACATCGACCTTTCAATGGGTGATTACCTAATGGTTATCCTAACGGCGACACTAGCGTCTGTTGGTACTGCAGGTGTCCCTGGTGTTGGTCTTGTTATGCTAGCGATGGTATTGAACCAAGTTGGCCTGCCGCTTGAAGGTATTGCTCTAATCATGGGTGTTGACCGCCTTCTTGATATGATTCGTACCGCTGTAAACATCACAGGTGATAGTGCCGTATCTATCATCGTTGCTAAGTCTGAAGGCGCTCTAGACGAGTCTCGCTTCAACGACCCAGCAGCAGGTGAGAAAGAAGAAGAAGTTAAGCTAGCTCGCCAACAGGCATAGTCTCGCTTATCTTATGCTCTTGTCTTCAAGCTCAGGCGTAATTAATGGCTACGCCTAGCCCATACCAAAGCGCATAAAGAAAAACGCCACTGCAGATGCAGTGGCGTTTTTATTGGGTATCGCTTAAGTCAGTACTACTGAGTTGGGACAGTTATCAATTTAAGGTAATTATCAATAGGGAAAGCTAATCACCGATTGGGAACATCAAGTTCACTCTCAGCCCCCCACCTTCTCTATTCTCAGCAGTTACATGTCCATTCATCACACCCATCGCTTCTTTAACAATCGCAAGGCCCAGACCGTAGCCACCAGACCGTTTGTCTCTTGCTGATTCAATACGAGTAAACGGGTCGAATATACCTGCAATCTTGTTATCAGGAATACCGTCACCGTCATCTTCTACAGATATTACACTGTAACGTCTATCCATTACCTGTTCGTATGTCGTCACGACCACATGAGCGTTCTCACCCGCGTATTTAATGGCATTCCCGACCAAGTTACCAATGACTCGAAGCAGTAGCCTCTCATCAACGTTCACCATTGATATCGGCGTCTCTAGGGAACCAATCAAAGTTTGATTCGGTTTTAAATCGTTTTGCATCTGCGCGATCAACATTGAACAATAGTGCTCAAGGTGCATTAAACTTAACTTGGAGTCATAGCGAGAGGTTTCTAAGCGGCTAAATTCAAGTATCTCACCCACCAGCTTATTCATCTCTTCTGTTTCATTTTCCATTCGTTCTAGCAAACCAATGCTTTTATCATCAACCTTGCTGCGCAGCAGGTGTAGTGCGAGGTTTTGCCTTGCTAATGGTGTTCTTAACTCGTGTGAGACATCACGAATCAAACAACGTTGCTTTTCAGCCAGAGATTTAATCTCAAAGGTCATATAATCAAAATCGTGTGCAAGCTCGTTGAATTCACGCGTGGTGGAGTTCAACTCCGACACCACACTGACCGTGAAGTCACCTTGAGCCAGTCTGCGGCTCGCTTCTCTCAATCTATCCAACGGTTGCTGAAGGCTTTTGGCCATGATAATCGAGAACAGAGACAATACGACCAATGCAATCAATGCTTTAAGCATATAGGAATATGGCGCAAAAGATTTTGCGGGATGAAACTGGTGCGGTAGTTGGATAACCAGTGTTTTACCGTTATCCAGTGGTAGGCCGAAGATCGGCTTACTCACACGATCACTAAGTTGGTGATCTAACGTTCTTAAGTATTTGAGCTTAAATTCAAAATGTGGGTGCATGTGACGATGCGTGATCGGACGATTGTCTTTGTCGATGACGAACAGATAATACTGCTGAGCATTACCCCAGTCCGCGAGTTCATCCATGTCCCCTTCTTCAATCAACACATTCGCTTGGTAAGCAAGGTCGAGCATCTCCGCTTTAACCGATTCTGGCACTTTAAGCAGCGCTTTCATCAAGGCTCTTTCTGCGACACCTTGCAGAATCAAAATACTCACCAAAATGACGGTCAGGTAACTGAACAGTTGGAAAGTGAGTCCGTCTTTACGCTTAGCAATAAAATCAGGGCAACGCAGCAGTTTTTTACTCATGCTCCGACCGACTCTAGGTAACTGTAACCTTTACCACGAACGGTTTTTATATGTTGTTTAGACAAACCTGCCTGAACGAGCTTTCTACGTATATTGCTGATATGCATATCTAAATTACGATCGAAGGGACACAATTCTTTCTTGAGTACATGGATTTGCAGATCAGATTTTGAGACGACAATACCGTCATTTTTGACCAAATAATCAAGCAAGTCTTTTTCAGTGCCAGTTAATGGCAAACGAGAAAGTTGTTCACACAAGCCGTGATTAGAGGAAGCTAAAGATTGTCTTTGGCGTTCAAAACCCACTCGGCGCAAGATCACCTTAATACGGGTTAAGAGTTCAGGAACATTGAAAGGTTTAGCGATGTACTGGTCGGCGCCTGCTTGGTAGCCATCGAGCATTGAGGCATCGTCGTTAAGCGCGGTTAGCATAAGAATGGGAGTAGCAAAACGCTGACAAATACGTCTTGCTACTTGAATGCCGCTTAGGTTCGGAAGCATTACATCGAGTAGAACCAAATCGACAGGGTGAGATTGAATAAACTCAAGCGCGGATTCACCGCAATGAACA
Source organism: Vibrio sp. 10N.286.51.E5 (assembly GCF_041469125.1). Classification (NCBI taxonomy): domain Bacteria; kingdom Pseudomonadati; phylum Pseudomonadota; class Gammaproteobacteria; order Vibrionales; family Vibrionaceae; genus Vibrio; species Vibrio sp. 10N.286.51.E5. The sequence goes on from NZ_JBFRJZ010000012.1 coordinate 68,512, forward strand.
GTATCAACGTGATACCCCTCATTTTCTAACACTTCACCCAGTAATTCACACAACTGAATATCATCATCAACAATTAAAACGCGAGACATTACACATACCGATAAATAAGAACTGTTTGCATTCTAATTATCGTTATTATTGATTTCAATTATAAAGTGCCCGATTTCCTCTATAGAAGAAAATCTTTTTCAATCGGTACAAATTTTGATGCCGAATCGATAAGATTTTGAGCAGTTAACCCGGGAACACCATACACTTCAACAGGCTTGCCAAAGCGCTCTTTGATTCGCTCTACAAGGATTTCGAAATCACCGTCTCCTGATACCAAAACAATCGTATCAACCGTCTCAGCAAGTTCTATCGCGTCTAACGCAATACCCACATCCCAATCGCCTTTTGCACTGCCATCTCGACGCTGAATAAACGGCTTTAACTTCACATTAAAGCCCACACCACGAAGGATATGATGAAATTGACGCTGCTTTGGATCTTGGCTTGAGATTGCGTAAGCATTAGCTGCAATAACGTTACGCCCTTCCGTGGCAACATACCAAAACTGGTTATAGTCGAAGTTAGAACGGTATTTGTCGCGCGTCGTGTAGTAAACGTTCTGAACGTCGACCAAAATTGCTATGTTTTCCATAAATTCATACCTTTAGATTTTCCGTATACCCTATTCTATTCAATTGTAAAATGCGAGTCGCTTTACTCAATAAAAATGAACCTGCCAGCTATCGTTAACGTAAATCTAATATCTTTAGCGTAAAGCTAAGTGTCTTTACGTAATCCTAACTATGCTTATTGTAAGTGGATTTGTTTTGAGCGTTTCTTAGGTGGTTCTGATCTTCACCTTCTTCTTTACGTAGCGTTCAAATCGTACTCAGGCTTAGAGTTTTTAAAGGGAGGTTGGCAATGCTGCACCGACAAACACACAATTCGATCGTAAGCATCGACACAACCAAAGCGATGCAAACTTTAAATCAACCATCAAACTCTGGTAGCTGGTTTAGTTTGCTTAAACTACTGACCATCAGCACGTTAATAATCATGAGCTTAACCATCAATTCAGTACTCGCCTACCCCGCTTATTCTCACTCAAAGCCTTTGCCACACCGCAGTGTGATTTATTTCGCTCCAAAGGAAGATTCAATCGTTAAAGAGTTTCTGAATGAAGTGTTGCTCAATAACTGTCAATTGGACGAACGGGATGTCGTCATTATGGTTATTGCTGAGAGTGGTTACACAGTCCCAACTTGGTTAGAAGAAGAGTTTAACTTAGAAGCAGTCACCAGTATTTACGAGATCCCGAAAGGATCACATACCGCTGTTTTGATTGGTAAAGACGGGAAAGAGAAGCACCGATGGAGTGGCAAAACAGATTGGAAACAGATCACCAATATCATTGACGAAATGCCGATGCGCCAACAAGAAATGCAGCGACAAGGCAGCCGCTGCAGTATTTGATTCTTGATGGACTCAGTAGTGGCTTAGAGATCCAATTAGAAGGTCAAACGATCAAGCTTGTTTGTTAAACCAAGCAAGTTTTTCATGGAGCTGAGCCACGCTGCCTACAACAATCAGCGCTGGGCTCTTTGCGACGCTCGCAAGGTCAGCTAAATCACGTAACCCACCTCTAAACACCTTTTGTTCTTGGCGTGTACCGTTTTCGATGATCGCAACTGGCATGTCAGCTCGCATACCATTATCGAGTAGATTCTTCTGAATGTTCGGACTCTCTTTCAAGCCCATGTAAAACACGATGGTATGGTTGTGCTGAGCAAGAGATTGCCAGTCAATATCTTCGCCATCTTTCTTCAAGTGACCTGTAATAAACTGCACGCTTTGTGCATGATCACGGTGCGTCAACGGAATGCCCGCATAAGCCGTTGCTCCGGCAGCAGCTGTGATGCCCGGAATCACTTCAAATCTCACGTCATTCTCAGCTAGCGTTTCACACTCTTCACCACCACGGCCAAAGATAAACGAGTCACCACCTTTTAGGCGTACTACGTGCTTGTTCTCTTGCGCTTTGGTCACTAATAGTTGGTTGATCTGATCTTGCGGTACACAGTGATGATCAAGCTTTTTGCCCACATACAGCATTTCTGCTTCTGGATTAGCCATCGCCAAAATATCTTTTGATACCAAGCGGTCATAAACCAACACGTCTGCTTGTTGAATCACTCGTGCGGCTTTTAGCGTAAGTAAGTCTGGGTCGCCCGGACCTGCACCTACCAATGAAACAAATCCTTTTTTTACTTCTTTAACATTCGATGACGATACTTCTGACATGCTGCGCTCCGAAGGTTTGCTTGTTTTATCTCAAGCTTAAATCTATGTGATAAGTCACTGTATTCATGATGACTTATCCAAATCCTTAACCCTTAGACTATCAGGTGTTGATATAAATATTCAGTCTAAATACTAACGAAGATAGAAGTAATTATAACAAAACAGTCTATTGCGAGTAATTTGCGCAATGATATAAGGGCTTTCGAACTAAAAAAGCCCCAAACATGTTGTTGGGGCTCTTAATCTCATACTAAATTACGTTTCACCCTACTGAGGATTACTTAGCACCTAGAGAAGGCGCAGTTTTAGCGTGAGTTAGGTATAGAGGAACACACGTCATTAATAGACCACCAACGATGTTACCTAGGATTGTTGGGATAAGGTTGAAGTTCAACCATGTCGCAATACCGAAGTCAGCGCCAAGAATCATACCCAGTGGGAATAGGAACATGTTTACTACTGTGTGCTCAAATACGAGTGCGAAGAAGATGAAGATTGGGAACCACATCATTGCTACACGGCCAGATACTGTGCGTGCAGTCATGTTGCCAATCACACCTAGACATACCATAAGGTTACAGAAGATACCGCGTACGAAACACGTGATCCATCCGTCCATACCCATGTTTTCAAAACCTAGGCTACGACCTGTAGAAACAGCAATGAACTTTTGAGCAACAGCGTTTGGTTCTAAAGAGAAGTTACCCGTTAGTGATACTGCAACAAGGAAAGCAACAATCAAAGAACCGATAAGGTTACCAAGACCAACAATACCCCAACAACGTAGGATACGACCCCAAGTAATACCTGGGCGGTTGTCGAATTTCGCTAAAGGTGCAAGGCCGAATACGCCAGTTACTAGGTCATAACCCATTACACTTAGAATGACGAAGCCAACTGGGAACACAAGTGCGCCAACAAGGCCAATACCGGTTTGAACCATTGCTGTAATAGCAACAACAACCGCTAGAGAAAGGATGATACCAGCCATAGTGCTTCGAATCAGAAGATCGCGAGTACTTGTTTTCGTTTTCGCTTCACCCACATCAATCATCGTTTGAACGAATTCAGCTGGTTTGTAATCAGGAGACATAAGGTTGTCCTTAAAAAGTTTAAATTAAAAGTTAAAATTGGATAGGAAAAGGCTCTAGTTGCCGAGTTAAGGCAATATCGAGAACTAGAACCCTTGAACTATCAAATCTTACTCATCCGAAGATTAAGCAGAGATTTCTACAGCGCCTTTGGCAACACGAGCTTTGTACGCTTTCACGTTGAAGTTCTCGTCTTCCATGCACACACCTGTTGCTAGGTTAAAGCGTTGCTTCTTAAGTGGGCTTGCTACCCAAAGCTCTTCTTTGTGCTCAACAATCAAGCCACGTGATAACACGTTTGACTGGAAGTAAGGGTCTGTGTTGCTAATCGCGAATACTTCTTCAGCTTTCGTTGGACGGAATACAGCTACTTGCTCACCACCAACCAACGCACAAACACCTGTACCTGGGATAATGTCTTCGATCTTACAAACTTTGGTAAATGCCATGATGTCGTCTCCCCTTAAACAGATTCTACGTGAATGATGTCGCCCTGATGCTTTGAAGTAATGGCTTCAGGGTGTTTCTCAGTGAATGTCGCAGGACGGTGTTGTTCACGACCATCTTCAACAAACACAACGTTATCATCGCGGTCATCAGCATTGATGAAGTGTGCAAAGCGCTTAAGTTGAGCTTCGTCGTTGATTGTATCTGTCCATTCACAAGCGAAGTTATCAACTAGGCCAGCAATGTCAGTTTCAAGTTGGTCATTGATACCAAGCTTGTTATCTACAATCACTTCACGTAGGTAATCAACACCACCTTCTAGGTTGTCCATCCATACCGAAGTACGTTGTAGTGGCGCAGCCGTGCGGATGTAGAACATCATGAAACGGTCGATGTACTTGATTAGCGTTTCTTGGTCTAGGTCGCTTGCCAGTAAGTCTGCGTGACGAGGTTTCATACCACCGTTACCACATACATACATGTTCCAACCTGCGTCAGTCGCAATAATACCTAAATCTTTACCTTGAGCTTCAGCACACTCACGAGTACAGCCAGACACACCAAACTTCATCTTATGAGGAGTACGGATGCCTTTGTAACGGTTCTCGATCATCACGCCTAGGCCAACTGAATCTTGAACGCCGTAACGACACCAAGTAGAACCTACACATGTTTTCGCCATACGAAGTGCTTTTGCGTAAGCTTGACCCGTTTCGTAACCTGCAGCGATTAACTTCTTCCAGATTGCTGGTAAGTCATCTTTCTGAGCACCAAATAGGCCGATACGTTGTGCACCTGTGATCTTGGTGTACAAGTTGTATTCAGCAGCAACATCAGCAAGAACGCTTAGTGCTTGAGGTGTTACTTCACCACCCGCCATACGAGGGATTACAGAGTAAGTACCGTCTTTTTGCATGTTACCTAGGAAGTTGTCGTTGGTATCGTGCAGCTTCACTAATTCAGGCTTAAGGATGTGTTCACCCCAGCAAGAAGCAAGGATAGAACCTGCTAGAGGCTTACATACTTCACAGCCGTAGCCTTTACCGTATTTCTCTAATAGCTCATCGAACGTTTTGATTTCTTCGATGCGAATTAGGTGGAAAAGCTCTTGGCGAGAGTATGCAAAGTGCTCACACACGTCGTTCTTCACTTCAACACCAGCTTTAGCAAGTTCAGCGTTTAGTACTGAAGTCACTAGTGGAATACAACCACCACAACCAGTACCTGCGCCTGTTACTGCTTTGATATCACCGATTGTGTGGTGACCTTCAGCAACCGCTTGAGCGATCTTGCCTTTAGTCACATCGAAACAAGAACAGATAACAGCAGACTCAGGAAGAGAATCCGCGCCAAGTGTTGGCTTTTCAGCACCAGCATGAGCAGGAAGAATCAATGCATCTGGGTGTTCTGGTAGGTCGATTTCGTTCAGCATAAGCTGTAGAAGATCACCGTAGTCAGACGTGTCGCCAACCATTACTGCACCAAGCAGCTTCTTGTTGTCTTCAGAAACGATTAGACGCTTGTAAACTTCTTGTTCTTCGTTTTGGTAAACGTAGCTCTTACAGCCAGGAGTACGACCGTTCGCATCGCCGATAGAGCCTACTTTCACGCCCAAAAGCTTAAGCTTCGCAGACATGTCAGCACCTTCAAATGTGCTTTCGTTACCAACAACGTGGTCAACCGCTACCGTTGCCATTTTGTAACCAGGAGCCACTAGGCCGTAGAACGTTTGGTTCCAAGACGCACACTCACCGATTGCGTAGATGTCTTTGTCTGTCGTTTGACAGTGATCATTAATCTCGATACCGCCACGTGGTGCAATACCCAGCCCCATTTGACGAGCAAGTTTGTCTTGTGGGCGAATACCAGCAGAGAATACGATGAAATCAGTTTCTAGCTCTGTACCGTCTGCAAAGCGCATTACGTTACGAGCTTCAGTGCCTTCAGGAGCAATCTCAAGCGTGTTCTTACTTGTATGTACGTTAACGCCCATACGTTCGATTTTTTGACGAAGTTGGTTACCACCCGCTTGGTCAAGCTGCTCAGCCATTAGCTTTGGAGCAAACTCAACAACGTGCGTGGTTACACCAAGAGCTTTTAGTGCGCCTGCAGCTTCAAGACCAAGCAAACCACCACCAACAACCACACCAGATTTAGAATTCTTAGCGGTTGCTTCGATAGCTTTCAAGTCTTCGATTGTGCGGTAAACGAAACAGTCTTTACCTTCGTTACCTTTGATTGGCGGAACGAATGGGTATGAACCTGTAGCAAGGATTAGCTTGTCGTATTGAATTTCACGACCAGTACTTGAGTAAACTGTTTTCTTTTCACGGTTAACGTTAATAGCACGCTCACCGATCAGCATGTTGATGCCGTGTTTCTCGTAGAAGCCTTCTTTAACTAAAGAAAGTTCGTCCGCAGTATGGTGTGAAAAGTAAGAAGAAAGGTGTACACGATCATAGGCTACGCGAGGCTCTTCACAGAAGACTGTGATGTCCATGTTAGCAACGTCTGTCTTCTCGACTAAATCTTCGATATAGCGATGGCCGACCATCCCGTTACCGATTACGACTAGCTTCATCTTGCTCATAAGAATTCCTGAAGGTTATATATTTCTTAACTGAGCGAATAATGAATTATGAAAGAAAATGAAAATATGATGTAAATCAATTACGAAATAGAACTACCCTAAAGGGGTAGGACAAAAGAGGTAGATCTGCTGATTTATCATACGAAGCAAACGAATAACCGTAGGTTTAATAAGGTTTAGCGGGGTTTTATATACACTTTCGTGTAGTAGATAAGATGTTGTAAAGTTTCACAATAGGTTAGCAGTAACACAAGCAAATGACAATCATTTTCATTTGTGGTCATAATAAGTGTAATAACTCATGAAAGCGTTACAGGATCATGAGCAACTATGTATAAATATGAAGAATTTAATGACGCAAAAGACAGTCGCCCTTTTCCATTCCCCACTCATTCCACTCACAAACGGCGCAATTGGTTAACAGATGCTGTTGGTTGTTTAGCAAATGATAGGTTTACATAAGGAAAAGACCGGCACAAAAGTGATCTGATATAGCTTGTTCCTAGTGGTGCTACTGATTAGAGAGCATACGTGGAAGTTTGAACATAGCATGAGGGTTTAGAATTTCAGATAGCAAAAAGGCCAGCATTTCTGCTGGCCTTTCAACTTTGAATAGTGGAGGCGCCTCCCGGAGTCGAACCGAGGTCCACGGATTTGCAATCCGCTGCATAGCCACTCTGCCAAGGCGCCTTCAATAGTGTTTTAAGAGAACAACTCTTTTGATTAATACCAAGCGAGGTAATAATCAAATAGATGGTGCCCCGGGCCGGACTTGAACCGGCACAACGCGAACGTCGAGGGATTTTAAATCCCTTGTGTCTACCAATTCCACCACCAGGGCACGCAATTCTTTATTGCGATGCCGATTACTGAAAAGTAAAACACCATCTTAATGTCGAAATGAATCAACACTACAAAATTTGGAGCGATACATCGGGTTCGAACCGATGACCTCAACCTTGGCAAGGTTGCGCTCTACCAACTGAGCTAGTATCGCATTTTCATTCTTATTATCTCTTAACTTATCAAACTAAGAGAAAGAATGGAGGCGCCTCCCGGAGTCGAACCGAGGTCCACGGATTTGCAATCCGCTGCATAGCCACTCTGCCAAGGCGCCTTTAATAGTGATTTAAGAGAACAACTCTTTGTTCATCACTCTACTCAAAATGTAGAAGCTAGATAGATGGTGCCCCGGGCCGGACTTGAACCGGCACAGCGCGAACGCCGAGGGATTTTAAATCCCTTGTGTCTACCAATTCCACCACCAGGGCAACGCAATCTTGCGAGGCCGATTACTGAAAAGTAAAAACACCATCTCTCAGAGACCTAAGCCGTGAGAACGAGGTGTACTTTAACGGAAGGAAAAAATTCGTCAACAATAAATTTTATCTTTTAATTCAAGTGATTAATTATCGAACTCAAAAGAATAAATTTAGTGCAGCTTGTACGGTTCTTATACTTGGATTTCTAATTTAAACGGACAAATCACTGACAACCATTGATTCAAATACCAATTGAATGCGGTGATTTTATTGTTTTAAACCAAGCAAATGGCGTTTTCATGTGCTTTTCACATTCAACGATTAGAGTTTAAAGTAACTCTTATTAAGAAGTAAACATGTGAAACCACTAAAACAATATCAATATGAGCGCTATGCCGTTCTTTGTAACCTCGCCTACCCTAGAGTTTTTAAGCAGACTCGCTATGGTTTTGACCCTAATGGACAACGCATCATCAAGAACCAGTTTGGTAAAACCATGATTAGAGTGTTGTGGAGTAGCGACAAAGATGAAGTGGTTGTGGTAATCAAAGGATCGCACAGTATCTCAGATTGGCTACTAACCTTTGCTCTATGGACAAGAAGCTGTAAGAGAATTGGGCTCAATTATCGTGTGCATGCGGGTTTCTACCATCTAATGTTTCAAGAGAGCCAGCCAAGTCGTAATGAAGATAAGCTTGGCTTAACCGTTATTGAGCGCTTGGAAGCCACGCTCACACCTCTCATCGAACAAGGAAAAAGAGTGTCTATTACTGGCCACTCTTCCGGAGGCGCTATCGGTTGTGTCTTCGCTGATTACTTTGATCAAAAGTACCCAGGCTGTATTAAACGAATAGTGACTTTTGGCCAACCCGCCATTGGTGATTGGAGCTTTCGAAAGCACTATCGCATGAGTAAGAAGACCTACCGAATTTGCTGTGACATCGACATCGTGACCTTCATGCCACCGGTTCCTTTGCTCTATTGGCATGTAGGTAAAGTGCTTTGGCTTTATAACGGACGAATCTATGAGAACACTCCTACATTAATCCGCCTTGGTCGCTCTATCTTTAGTTGGCTGATAAGACCTTTCTCTTACCACTTGATGAGCAAGTATATCCGTAACAAAGATTTCTTTGATAAGCATTGAAATGGGTACGTAGGAAGCTTTTAGCGGGGCCAGAAACGAAAAAACCAGTCACTAGGACTGGTTTTTTCTGAATTATGGAGGCGCCTCCCGGAGTCGAACCGAGGTCCACGGATTTGCAATCCGCTGCATAGCCACTCTGCCAAGGCGCCTTCAATAGTGTTTTAAGAGAACAACTCTTTTGATCAATACCAAGCGAGGTAATAATCAAATAGATGGTGCCCCGGGCCGGACTTGAACCGGCACAACGCGAACGTCGAGGGATTTTAAATCCCTTGTGTCTACCAATTCCACCACCAGGGCACGCAATTTTTTATTGCGATGCCGATTACTGAAAAGTAAAACACCATCTTAATGTCAAAATGAATCAACACTACAAAATTTGGAGCGATACATCGGGTTCGAACCGATGACCTCAACCTTGGCAAGGTTGCGCTCTACCAACTGAGCTAGTATCGCATTTTCATTCTTAATATCTCTTAACTTATCAAGCTAAGAAAAAGAATGGAGGCGCCTCCCGGAGTCGAACCGAGGTCCACGGATTTGCAATCCGCTGCATAGCCACTCTGCCAAGGCGCCTTTTTTAATTCAACACTTTAGGGACTTAAGTAAGCCGCACCGCTGTGTTCGGGTGCCTACTTTACGGATTGAGGGGAGATAGTCAAACAAAAAAGTGAATTTAAATTCCGTTTGCTGACATTTAAATCAAATTGCTGCATGTTCGATCTCTTTAATCAAAAAACACACAGCAAAATCGAGTTAAACAAGATGTTCTAGCGCTACCACTTCTTCATGAAACGACCGACAAGACTCGGATGATACGCCCAGCAGTGGTCAAACATAGTCATAAGTTGAGGGTTGCCATACTTAGAAAGACTAACCGCATGGAAACGGTTTTTGTGTTCTTTCAACTTTTCAACCTGAGCAATCATTTCGTCTGATTGTTTCGGCGCAATAAAGTCAGAAAGTACGATTAAATCGGCATTCTTGTATTTATCACCAGTCATTAGGTCAATCGACTTCATGAGAACAGGTTCCAAATCCGTACCGCCGTGGAATGAGTAACTTAAGAAGTCGCTCGCTTCACGTAGGCCATCTTGCCTTGTTAACTCATAGGTAATCTGCTCAGAAGAAAAAAGAATCACATAACAGTCTCTCTCTTCTGCAAGAGCAATTTGCATTAAGGCATAAGCCATTGCTTTAGCAGACTGCTCAGGGAAACCACTCATAGAACCCGAAGCGTCCACACAGACGATAAACGGGCCCTTTTCAATATCGATGTTCTTGCTATCTGGTTTTTGCGCCTTCACTTTGCGTAACGTGCGTGATTTACCTTGCGAGCGATAGCTCAGTAAACGCTTGTCGGCCAAGTGCTTGTAAAAGATAACCTCAAGTTCAGGATAAGCTAAGAACATGGTTTCGTTTGGCAGCATCTTGTTAAGGTCATCACTTTCATGAATCCCGACAATATCATCGACCGCTTCATCGCTTTTCTCTTCAACCACCTGCAATTCTTCTACAGGGGCTTTGTGTAGCGAAGGATCATCTTCCTCACCAGCCATACGGCCTAGCTTTTCAGCGATCTCTTGCAAGCCCTTGTGCTTATTCAAGAACTCAGCATGACGTTTCATGATGGTAAGGTCTGTTTTGCTTAATTTGGCAGAAGCCATGTCCCACAAGCGCCCTACACTGCCTTCATCACCCGACTCAGTCACTTTATCCATGTTTTTCATGGTTTCCATGCGCTGATAAAGATCGGCTAAGACTTTTTCTTTGCTTGTTTCAAGTTCAGTTACTTGAGCTTGTTTAATCGCATCAGAAAGTGATTGGTACCATTGGTCGCAAAAGTAGTGTGGAAACATCGCGTTATAAACACCCTTGTTGTTCTCCATAAGGCGTCGAGCTTGTAGATAAAACGCTGAGTGCCACTCCAGCTTTTTGATAACGCTGTCAATCTCATCAAAGAACTGAGGTTCATCCCAGTAAATCACTTCTTGGTAAAGGGCGATTTCCTCTTGGAATCGATCAGTTTCACACACCTTAGTAACGCGTTTTTTAACTTTACCGCGCCATTTAACTAAGTGGTTTTTCACTGAGGTTTTCACACCTTTGTTCTCTGCAGCCATCATGACTTGAGAACGAGCGATGAGATCATTCATCGCGGTATCAATGATTCCTGAATCAGCCACCATCAAAGCGAGGTTTAAGCCGTCTGCTCCTAACATATGCTCTCCTCTTACTCGAAGTACTGGCTCATAAACTTAATACGCTGAGCAATCTTGGCACTCTTCACTTTCGTGGTTTCAAGATCTTGCGTTACCGATTGCAAACTTGCTTCCATCGCTTTTGGTAAATCAGGGTCAATATAGTTATGAGGTAATGCATCATGGAATTCAGTACGAACGCGTTTTAACTTGAATTCAGCTTCAGTTAACTGTTCTAAGGCTTTCTCAGCGCCACTCAACCACTTGTTGTACAGTTCTTGGTCTAAACCGTCAGTAGTAACCACACTCACCAATACAGAGCGATTGGCGATGTCTTTAATCACTAATTGGTTTGATGCATCCAAGTCGAGTTTTAAACGGCATAGGTTTTTATTTTCGTTTACGTAACCGTAAATATCACCGTGACCTTCTTTAAGAACACGATCAAAATCGTCTTTGGCTACGTATACCCAACGGCTATCGCCTTTCTCAGATTCAGAAACCGACATGTTGCTTTGCAGCATAACCAGTTTCACTAGATTGTAAGCACTGCCCACGCTGTACATTTTCGCGTTCTTGATGTCATTCTGGTAAACATCTTTACGCAACAAGCCACTGGTTGACTCCATAGAAAGTGACACCGACAACGTTGATTCAACATCGTCTTGAATCTCTTCTAACTCTTCACGAGACATTTCAATTTGAGCTTTCGACTCTTGTTGATCAAACGCTCGGTTCAATGCAAAGTCTTTCACCACGCTACGAACCACATCACGTGATTCTGGGCTATGCCACAAACAATCTTGCAGAAGCATAATATCCAGCGGGTTCACGCTATCGCGACCACTGAAGAACGCACTCGCTTTCAATAGTTTAACGGCCTTCTTCCAGCGTCTGTCTGATACATACAATTCTGACTCTGAAGCAGAGCCTTGCTTCTTAACCGTCTCTTCAAGCATGGTTTTTAGTTCAAACAACTTATCAAACGAATTGTCTGTCAGTTCCAGCTTATCGAGCTCTTTCTGCCATTGATGGTATTCAATGTCCGTAATCGCCAAACCTTTTGGAATTACCGCTTCTTGAGAAGTACCCGTCGTCAGCATCGATTTGAAGTTTTGTTTGTTTTGAATACGGTTCACGAACACGCGTACCAACATACGGTCATAAAGTGCTTCCAAGCCGCTGTCTTCATCTGGAAGTTCGTTGGATGCCGATACTAGTAGACGCATCGGTACACGTTCAATATCACTGCCGTTTTTGAAAGTCTTTTCGTTAACGACAGTAAGTAGCGTGTTTAGGATTGCAGGGCCGGCTTTCCAGATCTCATCGAGGAAGACGACTTGTGCAGTTGGTAGGTAGCCTTCGGTTAGTCTTACGTAACGACCGTTGTCTTTTAATTCTTGGATACTTAGTGGGCCGAACACTTCCTCGGGAGTAGAGAAACGAGTCATCAAATATTCGAAATAGCTGCTGTTATCAAAAGCCTGAATGAGACGTTTCGCGATAAGGCTTTTTGCGATGCCCGGAGGGCCTAATAGAAACACGCTTTCACCAGCCAAAGCAGCCAGTAAACAAAGCTTAATGGTGTCTTCTCTTTCGTAGACACCATCAGACAGAGCATGCGCTAATTTATTGATTCTTTCAGAGAGTAGCGCCTTGTCAGCATGTGAAGAAATAGAAGGGTTCATGCGTTACTCCGAAAATCTTTGAACAGTTGAGAGTGTAGAATTGTTTTTATACATTTGTTAGCGCTTTGTTACAAGTGCATTTTATTATTGAGTTGCATTTATATCAGATGGTTACGTCGGTAATTTTGGCGCAATCATAGATTCCAATTATGAGAGTAACATCACGAACGGCGTGAAACTAAATCTAATACGAAACCTAATTTTTCTTTTATTTTCGACACCATAGACGTTATGGTGGTGCACGTCTTCCGTTATACGAAAAATTGGCAAGGAATGTGGCCAGACTGCATGAGTAAAGTTATCCATAAATGGAAAAGTATTTCTCTCATAGAAGAGAACGTGACGCTCCCTACGAACGTCGTGGTAAAACATACAACAATCAATCACCCTGGCGCGGCAGTTATTCTTCCTATCACTTCGTCTGGAAAAATCATCCTCATTAACCAGTTCCGCCCTTCTCTAAAGAAATGGCTTTTGGAACTACCCGCAGGCACGATGGAAATAGATGAGACACCTCTTCAATGTGCCCAACGCGAACTGGAAGAAGAAACAGGTTACAGTGCAACTTCTTTTCAAAGCTTGGGGCAAGTCACCCCTTTGGCTGGCTTCTGTGATGAGATACAACATCTGTTTGTCGCAAAAGACTTAAGCCTCACTACCCGCTTTGAATGCGATGACGATGAAGTAATAGAAGTGATCGAACTGAGTTTAGAAGAACTGCACGATAAAATACGACACGATCAAATCACTGATACCAAAACTATCGCTTGTTTAAGTAAAGCCCAACTATGTGGCCATCTATAGCCAATTATATGGCTACCTAAAGTACTCTAGGAGAGAAACATGGACTTTCGTTCTGATACCGTAACTAAACCTTCGCAAGCTATGCGTGACGCAATGGCAAACGCAGAAGTGGGCGATGATGTTTATGGCGATGACCCAACCGTCAACGAACTAGAACAGTGGGCAGCAAATGAGACAGGCTTTGAAGCGGCAATGTTTACCTCTTCAGGTACACAAGCCAACCTTCTTGGCTTAATGGCGCATTGTGAGCGTGGTGATGAATATCTGTGTGGCCAGCAGGCGCACAACTACAAATACGAAGCTGGCGGCGCTGCGGTCCTTGGTTCTATCCAACCTCAACCAATCGAGAATAACCCAGACGGTACTTTAGACTTTAAAAAGCTTGCCGCTGCGATTAAGCCCGACGACAGCCACTTTGCTCGTACCAAGCTTCTTAGTTTAGAAAACACGATCAATGGTAAAGTCCTGCCAATGTCTTATCTAGCGGAAGCACGTGAGTTCGTAAACCAACACGGACTTCAAATGCACCTAGATGGCGCGCGCGTCTATAACGCAGCAGTCGCATTAGATGTACACATCAAAGAGATCGCACAACATTTCGATTCTATGACGATTTGCTTATCGAAAGGTTTAGGCGCTCCTATCGGTTCATTACTTCTTGGCAACAAAGAATACATCGCAAAAGCACGTCGACTACGTAAAATGGTCGGTGGCGGTATGCGCCAAGCAGGTATTCTTGCCGCAGCGGGAAAAATGGCTTTAACAGAGAACGTTACTCAACTTAAAGCTGACCACGAGAACGCAAAAAATCTAGCGATTGGTTTAAGCAAACTAGAAGGTTTTTCTGTTAACCCTGATTTCATTCAAACTAACATTGTATTTGCTAAGTTAGATGAGTCTGTGGATATCAACCGAATCGCACGCGAACTGGGCGAACAAGGCATTACGATGTCACCAGGGAATCCTGTTCGATTTGTTACTCATAGAGATATCAGTTCAGAACACATCGCTACTTTCCTAACTAAGTTGGAAAATGCGCTTTAAGCCATACTAAATGTTCACCCAGAACAAATAAGACTTGAGCTTCCCCTTAGGGGAAGCTTTATAATCATGTTTTTACCGGAGTAAAAACGTGCATTACCCAACCTTCGCTCTAATATTGCTAGCTCTTTCCTCTAACCTTCATGCCTCTGATTTTGGCGACGCTGAACTAGGTAAAGTTAAATCACCAAGCTGCGTTTTTTGTCATAACCCTACCAGTCAATCGACTAATAACTCCTATCCTAAGCTTTCTGGCCAAGATCCAACCTATCTCTTTAATACAATGAAAGCGTATCAAACCGGAGATAGGCAGGGCGATTACGCGGATATGATGCGAGCGCAACTAAGTAAGCTTAACGATCAAGATTTGAAAGACATAGCGGCTTTTTACGCTTTACAAGATTAGCGGCTCCCACCTTCAATAGGTCAATCATCAGCTAAATAAACATCACCAAGTCGCCTATACTTCAAGCAAACTCACTGAGCTCATTGAAGGTCGGGATAGATATACCTTTACACGTATCATCCAACCCTTACAATGTGCAGCAAATATATTTATCAAGGTTTATCTCTATGTCTATTCAATGGTTTCCGGGTCACATGCATAAAGCCCGCAAAGAAATCGAAGAAGTTATCCCACAAGTTGATGTGATCATCGAAGTACTGGACGCTCGTATCCCGTTCAGTAGTGAAAACCCAATGATCTCTTCACTGCGCGGCGATAAGCCTTGTGTAAAAGTGCTGAACAAGCGTGACCTTGCAGATCCTGAACTGACTCAACGTTGGATTGAGCACTTCGAGAAGGAGCAAGGCGTTAAAGCGATTGCGATTACGACTAGCGTAAAAGAAGAAGTTAACCACGTTATGGAGCTGGTACGTAAACTGGCACCGCACCGTGAACAGATGGGCAAGAATATTCGTACAATGATCATGGGCATCCCGAACGTGGGTAAATCGACCATTATCAACTGCTTGGCTGGACGTACGATCGCGGTTACTGGTAACCAACCTGCGGTAACTCGTCGTCAACAACGTATCAACCTGCAGAATGGCGTGATCCTTTCAGACACTCCAGGAATCCTTTGGCCTAAAGTAGAAAACCCACACAGTGGCTTCCGCTTGGCTGCAACAGGTGCTGTAAAAGATACAGCAATGGAATACGATGAAGTGGCATTCTACACAGTAGAATACCTAGCAAAGCAGTACCCTAACCTTTTGCAAGAGCGTTACCAAATTGAAGAGCTGCCAGAGTCTGACATCGAACTGATGGAAGCGATTGGCCGTAAGCGTGGTGCACTTCGTGCCGGTGGTCATATCGACATTCACAAATGTTCAGAAATCCTGCTTCACGAATTGCGTAATGGCACTTTAGGTAAGGTAACGCTTGAGTTGCCAGAAATGATCACACAAGAGCTGATCGAAGTTGAAGAAGCGGCTGCGCTGAAAGCGGAACAACAGATTAAGAAAAAAGAAGAGCGTCGTAAGCGTTACCTGAAGAACAAGCGTTAATCGCGATTAGTTTTTATAATCTGCTTTAATTTCTGTTTACCACTCTTACACCAGCCTCTAGATATTCACGCTCTATCGATAATAGAGCGTGAATATTGCCCGCTACCGTTTGTTGATCTAGCTAACATACTGACAAATCTATAGAAATGGTCGTTTACAATCCCAAAGACTGTGACATACTACGCAAATTATTGTGTATCAATCTCGGCTAATTTCTCAATGCGCTCTTATTCTGGGTTCAAGAATCAAAGATTTAAAACCTATTTCGATAATGAAATTTATTTGCCGTACATAAATTTCATCTACATCCCTATCTCAATATTCTGTGCTTTTATCGTCACCGACTACATCCACTTTGGTAGCGAGTGCATTACGCCTATCATTTTCCGAGTCATACTTTTTTTATTGATGATGGCCGCCGCCAGATACTGTATTACAAACAAACCCAACGTTTTGAAACTCGTAGAAAGTGCCTTCCTTGTAATTAGCTCACTTTTCTTGGTCTATATCGGTCGACTAGCCATCGAGCTGAACAACTTCGATTACCAAGGTGGCATCATTTTAGTGATGATCTACATTGGTACGTTTTCAAGATTGTCAGCCAGATACAGTATATCTACGCTGTCGTTTATCTTTTTGGCTTATCTCATCGGCCTTGCGCCACTGCTTTATGAAGCGGAGCCAGAGCATGAAATAGAAACAATTTCCGTTTATATCTCGGCTTACATCCTAATCTCAGCGGCCTGTGTTAGACGTGACCTGGAAGTACACAAACGTTTCGCTCAATCCGAGCAACTCCGCAAACAAGCGATTCAGCTTCGCAAGCAATCTAATATGTTCGAGGCCCTTTCCTATCAAGACGCACTAACGGGCTGCTACAACCGCCTTTATCTTCATCAGGTGATAGAACCGAGCATAGACCGTCAGCGATCCATTACATCGCTCATGATAGATATTGATCATTTCAAATCGATTAACGACACCTACGGCCATCAAATGGGTGACATGGTGATTAAAGAACTGGCCGATGAGATTCAAAAACGACTACCGACTAGCAGTAACTGCTTTCGATACGGCGGTGAAGAGTTTTTGGTGCTGGTCCAAGGAGAAACCGAGGCTTCAATTGAATCGCTGGTTAATGCCCTTTTAGAATCCCCTACTCGCCTTAGATTAGAAGTAACAATTTCAATCGGTGTGAAACATGCCCCTCAAGCCCTTGGTTCTGTCGAGCAGCTTATCGACGACGCTGACCAAGCACTCTACATTTCGAAAAAAGGCGGTAGGAATAAGATCACATGGTGTGATTAATCGCCCAATATTTCACGCATCTTTGCGAATCATTAAAACGACCACTAATTCAATCAAAAAAGCCCCGAGCAACTTAATACTCGGGGCTTTTGTCTTTGTTCTTCTGCTTTAAAATAGCTTCGTTAAGAACCTGCTACTCAGCAAAAAAACAGTATTCAACAAGAATCGACTAAGAATACACAACGCTCGCTGTTTTCTGTTCAAGTTCAACGGGAGAGCTCCAAGAAATCACTTTTTCATTCACTTGGTTGCCACATGGTGCGTTCCAAACTTGCTCTAGTTCTTCTTTGCCACCAATCGCCTGATAAAAAGCAATCGCTTGGTGGTTCTCAGACATCACCTCTAGGTAAAGCCCTGAGTCCGAATAGTATTGCTGCAACCACTTCGACAATTCAGACAACAGACGCTTGCCTACACCTCGTCCACGATAATTATTATCTACATGTAACGCATCGATGAACGTACCACGCTCAAAGTTGTGATTACCGAACGCGCAGACAAAACCAACCAGTAAACCGCCTTCCTCAAGCAATAAAACATGTTGGTTGAAAGGAGGATTAATCAAACGAGTCTGCCAAATAACAGATCTGTCCTCCAAAACATCATGTTCTAGGTAATCATCAGCAAGAATGCCACGGTAATATAGCTTCCAGCTATCCGCGTGTAATTGGGCAATCCGCTCATAATCTTTATATTCAGCTACCTTAATTTCCATTTATTAGCCCTTAGTACTTCCATTTATGACTTGCTACTACATTTCACACTACCTTTATACAATATTTAAGCAAAACATACTAATACACGTTTACACTTTCAATATTGACTTACACGTGTACGCTGATATTCTAGCGCACAGATGTAAGCCCAATGGAAATTTGCTAATGAATAGTGCCGACAAACAATCTACAAAAAAGCCGCCATTAATCTGGCTCAATATTTTTGTGTTCTCTTTTAGTATGCTGCTTGCTGTTGTAGCGGCTCCCGTTTATGGCTACTTTTTTGGCTATGGCATGGAGCACTGGATATGGCTAGCAATCTGCTTTACGTTCTGTAACCTTTCAATCACGACAGGTTATCACCGCTTATGGTCACATAAAGCGTTTGAAGCGCATTCAAGCCTAAGATTCCTGTTTGCATTAGGTGGTGCATTTGCCCTGCAGAACAGCGCGCTACACTGGTCTTCTGATCACCGTGTTCACCACAAGCATGTCGATAACAACGACAAAGACCCATACTCTGCAAAACGTGGATTTTGGTACTCACACATTGGCTGGATGATTCGTAATTACAGCACCTCAATGTACGAAAACTACGAAAACTGCCGTGACCTTAAAAAAGATAAGATTGTTATGTGGCAGCACAAGCACTATGTTCTGTTAGCATTACTAATGAATTTCGGTGTTCCTATCGCTTTAGGCGTGATTTACGGTGACGTGATTGGCATGTTGTTAATCGTAGGTGCAGTTCGTTTGGTACTTAACCACCACACAACATTCTTTATTAACTCTCTTGCTCACATCTGGGGTAGCCAACCTTTTACTGACAAAAACACAGCGCGTGATAACGGTGTGTTAGCAGTACTCACTTTCGGCGAAGGCTACCACAACTTCCACCACATCTTTGAGAACGACTACCGTAACGGCATCTACTGGTGGCAATACGATCCAACAAAATGGTTGATTAAGAGTGCTTCGTTGATGGGACTGGCAAGTAAGCTTAAGAAAACCCCTCAAGCTCGTATTGAGAAAGCTGAAGCGTCAATGTTACTTAAACGCACCCAGCAAAAAATCATGCATCGTGCCGACAAGCAACAAATCGCAGAGAAGCTTCAACAAGAGTTTGATGCTCTAGTATCAAACATGAACGAATATTACGAAGTTAAAAAACAGCTACTTGAAAGCAAGCGCGAAGACGTTGTGAAGAAGTACGAACACTCTGTTCTTAAGGTTCGTTATCAGCAAATCAAAATGAATTTCGAACAACAGAAGAAAAATTGGGCAATGACGGTTGAGCAATACGCTTAAGCTAAAACAGTACGCTTAACACCCCAGTAACAACACAGTTTGATTCTTATTCAAAAGCCCTCATATTGCTATGAGGGCTTTTTTTAATTAGCATAACCTACTCGGCTCTGGCCCTATGCTCTCGAGTTTGAATTGTGGATGGTAAGAACCATAGTTATTGGATTTCAGAACTCTTTCTTCATTCTGAATTTATACTTATATTACTTAAACTTACCGAGTTTAAAGCGAAGGAATTGAAAATGAGCAAACTGACTATTATTGCAACGATCGTCTCTAAAGAAGACAAAACTGAGCTTGTAAAAGCTGAGATGATTAAATTGATCGATAAAACCCGTGTTGAAGACGGCTGTATTAACTACGATCTGCACCAAGATAACAGTAACCCTGCTCACTTCGTTTTTCATGAGAACTGGGAGTCTGAAGTTCATCTAGAGAAACACTTAGCGAGCCAACACATCGCTGACTACATGGCTGCGACTGAAGGTTGTATTGAAACCTTTGTGCTTAATAAAATGACGCACATTGCCTAACCAGTCACTCAGTACTAATTCAATAAAAAGCCCTGCTCTGATCGCAGGGTTTGTCTTTTCTACAAGCTTATATCTGCTCATTCTAATAATGAAAAAACCCGCCAGAGTAGCGGGTATGGTCAATAATCATGACTGTCAAAGACAGATAGGTAACAACCATCAATCCAATATTGAGTACCACTTTACAGTGGCACTCTGACATTTCTTTTGCTGATCGCTAGCACGGGGGCACTAGTTAAAAGCACGAGCCAAAATGCCATTCCCTTGATATTGGTAAACACTTGAATTACTACTTACAAAGACCGATTCTCCGGGCTTAAGAGAAACTGACCGCCCTTCTGAAGTGACGGTCGCCTCTCCTTCCACACAGAACAAGATCTCCGCGCTACGTAGATACTGTGACTTGCTCTCATCAGTCGCAGACAAGATATCAAAGCCAAAGTCATCCACTGGAATCGGATAACTCATCTTGCCCTCTTTCAATACAGGCTTAAGGCGGATATCTTCTGGCTTAATCGGCTCAAAGATTGTGTTGTCGATAAGCTCAGGGACATCGATATATTTGGGAGTGAGACCGGCACGCAGCACATTGTCTGAGTTTGCCATAATCTCTAAACCCGTACCTTGAACATAAGCATGTGGGGTTTCTGCGAACAGGAACATCGCTTCACCGGGCGCCAGCTCAACCGTGTTAAGCATTAATGGCGCAAATAAGCCAATATCACCTGGATAATGCTGTTTGAATTCGATGCTGTATTGAAGAGCTTCACGCCCCATGACCGTTTTGGCTGGTCGCGCATGTGCAGCATAAAGCTCATTAAGCGCAGACGCTTTGCGGTCACCTTCAAGAGACATAATGGCGCTAAAGAACGACTTCAAAGAATCACTGTCGGCATTGGCTTTTAGTACATTAAGCTCAATCGCTAACGAAGGAATATCCGCTTCTTCGAACAAGGCAATAATGTCGTCGATTGGACGAAAGCCATTCATCGCTTTGTAGAAGGTCAACGCATAAACCAACTCAGGTTTATGGTTTGGATCTTTGTAGTTGCGA
This sequence comes from Vibrio sp. 10N.286.51.E5, assembly GCF_041469125.1. Lineage (NCBI taxonomy): Bacteria > Pseudomonadati > Pseudomonadota > Gammaproteobacteria > Vibrionales > Vibrionaceae > Vibrio > Vibrio sp. 10N.286.51.E5. The sequence goes on from NZ_JBFRJZ010000012.1 coordinate 89,500, forward strand.
TTAGACGCATTCAAAGGGATACCAAGTGCATTCTCACGCTCAAAACCTAATTCTGATTTTCGCTTGTTCGGGTGAACCTGAATCGATAACGGTGTTTCAGCGGCCAACACCTTAAACAAGAAAGGCAATTCACCGAAACGAGCCGCCGTGTATCCGCCTAAGACATCGATTTTGTTTTCATCAATCATGTGAGAAAGCGATTCACCGGTATCGCCTACCTTTGAACAACCATTTGGATGAGCACCCATCCAAATTTCTGCTTGAGGTTCCTGGTTTGGGTTCACAATACCAAACAATTGGTTAATGGAGTCTTTGCTTCCCCATGCGTAGTTTTGAATAACGTTGTCGAGTTTAAATAGAGACATAATTACTTCTCATTAAAAATCTGGCTACCAAGCTTGAGCGTGGCGGCGATATTACGGGCAGTACGAGTCAGGTTTTGATTCGCTTCTGATAAAACTTGGTCTAAAGACTGAGGTGAACGTACGGTTCCAAATAAGCTAGACATTGAGCCGTAAAGTTTTTCAACGTCTTGCCCCAAAGAGCCCGCAATTCCAATGGTTGGAATACTCAACTTTTGAGCTCGCTGAGCGATGCCGAAAGGTGTTTTACCTTGCAGGGTTTGGTTGTCCATCTGCCCCTCTCCGGTCACGACCAGTGAAGCACCTTCAAGAACCTTATCTGCATCCAAGGCATCTAATACCATCTCAATACCCGCTTTAATTTGGATATTGAATGCAAGACTTAACCCCAGAGGTGTACCACCAGCAGCACCAAATCCAGCTGTGTCGCGATGATTAGTACCCGTATGTGCTTGAGCGATATCGGCAAAGTGCCCGATCGCAGTATCAAGTTGTTCAACTTGAGCTTTTGATGCGCCTTTTTGCGGACCAAACACAGTACTGGCTCCGCTTTCGCCACATAATGGATTATTCACATCACACGCGACCACGAACGTCACTTCTTTGCATCTAGGGTGCAGTCCTTCAAGATCGATGCTTGCTAACCGGCTTAATTCGGCGCCGCCACCAGATAGCTCGTTGCCTTGCTTGTCTAATAACTTGCCTCCCAACGCTTGTAAGATGCCAGCACCTGCATCATTGGTTGCGCTGCCGCCCAAACCAATAATGATTTGTTCAACACCTTGATCTAGTGCATCTTTGATCAATAGCCCAGTACCAAACGAAGATGCGGTTAACGGTGCTCTTTCTTCTACGGTTAATAGGTCTAAACCCGATGCTTGAGCAAATTCCACCAAGGCAGTTTTTACGTTGGCGCCATCAACAGTCTGTTCCAACGAAGCCCAATAAGCCGTACATTCACGCCCGATTGGATCCGTCGTGTGCAGCCGTTGCTTCTTACCATTGAGCGCCTCTAGCAACACGTCTACCGTGCCTTCTCCGCCATCGGCGAGTGGCATTTTCACAAACTCTGCGTAAGGGAAAACATCGGCAAATCCACGCTCAATGCAAGACGCAACTTGATGAGCGTCGAGTGATTCTTTAAATGAATCAGGGGCAATTACAATTTTCATTGTCGTTCACCATTCCCGCCCACCAAGGTTAGCGGGTTATCGAAATTAGAATTTGATTTGGAATGTTTTTGCTTGGCAAGGTGCTATCTGGCCGAACTCTTCAGATGCTACATCACCTTCGCGTACGCGCTCGTCCATGCTTGTCTCTTTCCAGCTTGAAACCGCTTGAGTAAAAGAGATTGAATCCGATACTGAACCCGATTCTGCCGGGTTGTAGACACGCATGATCAGTGCATCTTCGTCTTCCGCTTTCTTCAGCACACTCAACACCGCGCCTGATTGTTGCTTAGACAGAAGGCTAAAACTCATAGGTAGGTTCTGCTCACCCACGTTGAGCTTCATCGCGTTGTAAGGGATCTTGTTGTAGCATTCGATTTGAGTGACATTGTCACGTGCTTGCGCCATGATGTTCGCGTCAATATGGTTACCAGAGAAACCGCACAGCGTGAATTCACACACTAACTTACCGCGCACTTGCGAATCTGGTGTCGGAATCTTGATGCCTGATGGACGGCCTGGGCGAAGCAATAGCTCTTCTTTACCCAACACGCCGATACCACGGAACAGTGTCAGTGCGAAGGTATCTCGGTTTTCGTCACCTTGAGATGCAATCACCTCAAATTCACGTAGACCATTCGACATAATCGCCATGCCCGCTTTGCCGTTTTCTAATGCAGCGAAGTTCATCAGTTGGTAAACCGGAACCGGTGCTTCTTTCCACTTCTCTTCTTCCCAAACCGCCATAGCAGGGTCATTGGTTGGTCGAGTAATACAACCGAACTGGTTGTCTGCAACCACAGTTTCAGAAACGAATGGCGTTGGTACTAAGACACGTACACGGTGGTCGTCGGCTTGGTTGTCTAGTTCCATACGTACTTCAATGCGGCGAGAACCTTGCTTCAATACCACTTGGCATTGCGCTTCAACGAATCCGTTTTGACCCGTGCGTTCTTCACGCTCTGCAAGGTTTGCAGGTACGTTCATTCGGAAAGCGATGTTCGCTACCGATTGGAAGCCTTGGTGGTCAATCGATGTTTCGACTGGGAACTCGTCTGAATACAGTAACCATTCTTGACGAGATGGAGAGTAATCGTACTCATCACCGTCATCAGAACCGTCTTCCAAACGAAGTACTTGGTCGAATACTTGCTCTGTCTCTTTATCGAAAATAGTCAGAGTACCGTTGTCGTTTACATTGATTCGGTAGTACTCGTTCTCTAGTAAGTAGTCTTTTTGTTCTGCAACTTTTACTGCACCCTTCTCGTTACCTTGGATGTGTAACGTGGTGAAGCCCATCGCTGGCACAATGCGTTTGATTTGAATATCAAACTCCATGAACGGGTCGTAGTTACCGTAGTGAACGATTTGACGGTCTACTTTACCCGGGTCAATTTGGCGCTTGTCTTGGATGAAGTACTCAACTGGGTTTTCGTTTTCATCAAAGATAGAGAACTCTTGAGCACGGATAGTGATAGTGGTGTTAACCACTTCTTCACGCTCGTATGGAGAAAGGTTGAACATCGCCAGTTTGTCGCAACCTTCGCGATCTGGCATGTGGTCAACAATCTTACGCTTGTAGAAGTGAATCAGGTTGGTCGCCATGTCGTCAGCAAGGATGTAACGGTTTAAGATTTCAGCGTGTACCTTGTCTGAACAACAGCAACCAATAGAGTCATGAGCGTGGTTCTTCATGCTCTCTTTCCACATTTTCTCAATCAAACCGTGGTGGTATTCAAAACCTAATGTCCAAGCGATAGACGCTAGCGGTTCTAAGATGTTTACAATCTTGTTTTCGATTTCTGCGTGGATCAGTTTGATGTCCATACGCGTAGAAGAGATCGTACGGTGAACACGCATGTATTTACCGTCGTTGAACTCGCCTTTGATTGTGTCGAGTTGGTCGCGCGCCGCTTCTACTTTCTCGAACACTTCTTCGTAACGGCTCATTGAGAATTCACGATCTGGGTAGATTTCGCGAAGCTTGTCCATTACTTCAAAGATGTCTTTTTGAATCGGCATTTGGTCGTGGCCGTTCGGTAGCAAGATATCTTTAGTCACCGATGGCTTTTCTAGCACTGGGAAGTACTTATCTAAACGAGCACGCAAGCCTTCTTCGTCTTGTGGAAGGTATTTACCAATCGCGTAACCCAGCGGAAGCACTTGTGCCGTTACTTCACTGCCGTCATTAGACTGCCATAAGAATTCTGTTTTGTTGGTGCCATGACGCTCTGAACAACCACGCCAGAACATTGCACGCGTGATGTCGAAGCCGTTGTAGATCATTGGCAGCTGTGAGCTCATGCTGAATGAATCTGGTAGGTAACCAATCTTCATTGCATCGCCAAACTTCATACAGTCACGAATACCATACATCATGTTGCGTACAATTGACTCACCAGAAACTTGCATTGTGTCGGTTTGAGAATACCAAGGGCCAATAATTAACTTGCCCGCTTCAACCAATGCTTTTACGCGCTCTGTGTTTTCTGGTTTGATTGCGAAGTAGTCTTCTAAAACGGCGGTTTGACCATCTAGAACGTAGTATTTGTATTCTGGATCGCTCTCCAGACGGTTCATGATTTCTTCCATGTTGTTCACAAGAAGAATACGAGACTCTTCTGTTGTGAAATACCATTCACGATCCCAGTGCATGTGAGGAGTAATATGTACGCGTGATGTAGTCATAATCATTTACCTAAATGTGTCGCTTCGAGTAAAACTAAAGTTCGAACCCAAATACGACTAAATTAAATTTTTTCAAGGAGTTAAAATTGGCTGCCACTAAATTTAGGGTGCAGAAAACCACGCCCAGAATCTGTGTGAATAAAACCGTTAGGAGCACAGGCATTTAGGACAGCCAAGTTGTTCGTTATTTTTTATACGGTGTTTTAATTGCGAGCTAGAAGCTAGCTCAAAATTCAGTTAGTTCTGTGTTGCAGTACTTGCTTCAAACTTACCCTTTTTTACAGCGTGACCACGCCACATCAGAAGAGTAACAGTTGAAATCACTGTGCCGACAATCGCAGCACCGAACCAGATTGCAGCAGCAGAGAATGCGCCCAAACCTGAATCGTGTAACAAGAAGATAGAGAAGATACCTGCACCCGGAGTCGATAGACCAATACCTGCCGCGCCAACCATCGCACCTGTAACCACTGATCCTAGTAAGAATGAGCCGATTACACGGATTGGATCTTCAATCGCCATTGGGATTGCACCTTCGGTAATACCCGCAAGGCCAAGTAGCCATGTCGATTTACCGGTTTCAATCTCAAAGTCTTTGAATAGGCGTGGAGCAATCATGGTTGAAGCCGTTACAGTGAACGCCGATACCATTTTTACTGAACCAAAGATTGCGTAAGGGCCATAAACACCGTTCGCCATTGCACCTAAACAGAATGCGTAAGCGGCTTTGTTTACCGGACCACCTAAGTCGAATGATACAAACAGACCAAGAATCGCACCCAATAACAGCGCATTGGTGCCTGACATACCGTTCAACCAATCCGTTAAACCTTGGTTTAAGAACGCAACAGGTTTACCGATAACAAACAGCATCAAGCTACCCGCTACCAAAGTACCAATCACAGGGTAAAGGTAGAAAGTAAGGAAACCGTTAAACGCAGGACCCAAGCGAACATGCTCTTTTACCCAACGCATTACGTAACCAGCAATCAAACCACCAACAACACCGCCTAGGAAACCTGAACCAATGATGTTTGCAGCAATACCCGCAGCAAAACCAGGACCAAGTGCCGGTTTGTCGGCTAATGAGTAAGCAGTGTAAGCTGCCAGTACTGGCACCATTAATGTACCTAATAGGCCGCCACCTAATTTACGATACATCCACAGCCAAGAATCTTTTGTTGCGTAGAGCTCTTGCAGGTCAAAAATTTGCGCGATAAGAACAGCAACCGCAAGAACAGTACCACCAGCAACGATAAGAGGAACCGCGTAAGAAATACCAGAAAGCAGTGCTTGTTTAAGCTCAGTTTTCAACGGTAGTTTCTTCGGTTTGTCATCGGTAGCAACTTTACGTTCTGCACCGTTACCTTTTTTCGACTCTTCAATCGCTTCATTAAGAATGCGCTCACCGTGTTTAATCGGTTCTGCAACTGGTGTTTCAACACGAGGAATGCCGTTAAAGCGCTCAGATTCTTTAATCGCAACTTCAGCAGCAAAAACACACGCCACAGCATTGTTAAGTTGTTCCGCAGTTAAGCGATCTTCAATACCGTTTGCGCCCTGCTTTTCAACATGAACCTTGTAGCCAAGCTTTTTTCCCGCTTTTTCTAGGTACTCAGCCGCCATATAGGTGTGAGCAATGCCTGCTGGGCAAGCAGTAACACATACAATTGTCGGCGCATTTGTATCTAAGTTGTCTTGTTTTTCTTCTTGTTGATTGTCGCTATCAAGAAGCGCAAAGATTTCTTCAGCGGTTGTCGCTTTTAATACAGCTTCGCGAACATCGTCATCAACCAATGTAGTTGTCAATGCAGTAAGCAGATGCATGTGGGTAGAACCCGCTTCTGCATTTGGAATCGCAATTAGGAAGATAAGATTTACATCTTCGTCTTCATCCAAGCCTTTCCATTTCATGTCTTCTTTAAGCGTTGCTACAGCGAAGCCAGCTTCTTTAACCGCGTCAGTCTTGCCATGCGGTACTGCTAAGCCTTCGCCAAGCGCTGTCGGGCCTTGCTCTTCACGAGCAAATACTGCATCAAGGTACTCTTGCTTGTTATGCAGTTTGCCTTGCTGATCCAGTTGGTCAGCAAGTGCGTAAATCGCTTCTTCTCGACTGCTAAACGTAGTTTGCAGATTTACGAGCGACTTATTCGTTAGAGTAGTAAGTTTCATAACCTTTGTCCCATAGTCACGGATTAGTACGACAGTCGTCCCTGTCGACGAGAAGAATAATACAACTTCAAGACATTTAATCTGTGATCACGATCTCATCAATACATATTTGTATTTAATTTGTATTTAAATCGTATTGGTAAATCCTTTAAGAAAGCTTGTTATGTATCGTTTAATTTGTATTATATGTACTACAAAACGCCGATACGACGCTCACACTAACCTTTAAAGCAAGGCTTATATAGAGCAAATTTACGTATTTAAGGTACAGGTTGTTAATCAAAGTCTAGTTGTCCTAGCGCACAAATGAGGCAAAAATGGCAAGACTCCCTATGTATCGCCAAATCGCCGATGCAATAAGAGAAAAGATCAGTTCTGGTGAATATAAAGTTGGAGAAGCACTCCCAACAGAAGCGCAATTGCGTGAAGTATTCTCGGTAAGCCGTGTAACGGTTAGGCAAGCACTGAAACTACTGATCGAAAACGATGAGCTTGAAAGCGTTCAAGGCAGCGGTACTTACGTCAAAGAGAACAAGATCAATTACGACATCTACAAACAGTCGAGCTTTCAAGAAAAGTGGGCGCATTTGGATGTGGTTACACACAGTGATGTTCTAGCCTTTGAAATGAAGCCCTGTTCTTTGGCGATGTCTGAACATCTAGATATTAAAGAAGGCGAATTAGTTTTCTACGTAAAGCGTGTTCGCTTCATAGACAACAATCCAATCACGGTTGAAGAAACTTGGTTACCTGTTGCCCTATTCCCAGATCTCACCTATCAAGTGATGCAGACATCAAAGTACGACTTTATTGAGAACACCAAAGGCATGGTGATTGATAGAAGTGAGCAAGAACTGGTGCCGATTCTTCCGCCTGAAGACGTTGCTAAACAGTTAGGGATTGACCCAACTCAGCCTATCATTGAAAAACGTACTCGAGGTTACCTCGCCAATAACACAGTGTTCGAGTACAGCCGTAACTACTTCACATCTAACGATTACAGATTTACTTTGGTCGCAAGACGCCAGAGATAATACTCATCAGCAAGTTTCTATAACAGTAGATGACCAACACAGAGAGCGCCTTGTTCTCTGTGTTTCTGTGCTGTTAGTTCAATAGTAAACCCAACTTTCCCTCCCAAATATTCCTAAATCAATATCAAGCAACCTCACGAAAGATCATTCACATTCATTTAAATACTGTTCGCGCACTTTGAACATAAACTAAGCGCCAAATGACAAGAACAACAGTCGACAGGAATGTAAATGAATACCAAACAACTTGAGGACGCGGTAAGCGAAGTGAGCTTATTCAATCAGCACCTCCACTTAATCCAATCCGTGCATACCATTCCAACCCCAAAAATGAATTGGGAGTCGATTGCGATGGAACCTGCGCCAGCAATGCCAACGGTTCGATTCGATCACTGTCTACTCATCAGACTAACACTTAGTTCGTCGTGTTAAATCACTTTATATACAAAACTATTATGTCGAAACACACTATCTCACGAACATCGCACCCATTAGCAAATACAATTTCATACACACGATTCCTACCAAAGCTACCTTTAGTTCTAATCGCTTTCTCTATGCCCCTATTCGCAGAAGAAGTTGAAGAAGTGGTACTCGAGGACGAAGTCGTATTAAATGAAGGTTCTGAGTTAAACGAAGAAGCTGAAGAATCGCCTTATTATAACTTGTGTTTTAGCGCTTACTTATGGGAAGTAAGTAGGCGTTAAACATAAGTAATCTTTAAATGTAAGTAAGCTTAAAAGCTAAGATTCTCACCTCTTTACTCCGATAAATACCCACTTCGTTACACGTTTCCTTCCAAAGTACAAAAAATACTCGCGATTTATAAAATAACACCACCATATGCAAATAGAACAACCAAAGGTGATCCAAGTTATATTCTAACAAGCCACAAAATTTGTTTATTAACATCTAAACAACAGTAGTTATTCACGATTTACAACCACAATTAACATCAAAGAAAATGTTTGTCTTAGATCATATCAACCTCAACTATGCCTCGTGCCACAGTGCAGTTTTCTGTACATTCATTGTCATATTCTGAAACACTTTCTTATATTTTTTTAAACTTTGTGGAGATTTCTATGTTAGAGCTCTTGATCGGATTAGTGATTACTATCGCTGTTGGTTACTTTATTGTGAAAGGCTATAAAGCGGCAGGTGTACTACTGACAGCTGGCCTTGCCCTACTTCTTATTACTGGCCTTATAGGTCACACAGTCTTACCCGCTAAGGTCGCTTCAACAGGTAACATGGTTACCGACTCACTAGAATTCGTTAAGTACATGCTTCAGTACCGTGGAGGCGGCCTAGGCATGCAAATCATGCTTCTTTGTGGCTTTGCTTCTTACATGACGCATATCGGCGCAAACAATGTGGTAGTAAAACAATTCTCTAAACCGCTTGCTGCTATCAAATCTCCATACGTACTTCTTGTTGCGGCTTACATCGTAGCGTGTCTAATGTCTCTAGCAGTAAGTTCTGCAACAGGCCTTGGCGTGCTATTGATGGCGACCCTATTCCCAATGATGACGGCAATGGGTATTTCTCGCCCAGCGGCAGTTGCAGTTTGTGCGTCACCTGCAGCCATCATTCTTTCACCAACGTCTGGTGATGTGGTTATCGCGGCAGAAAAATCAGGCATGTCTCTTGATGTGTTTGCTGTTCAAACGGTACTGCCTGTTTCTATCTGTGCGATCATCGTGATGGCGGGTGCGGCTTTCTTCTGGAACAAATACCTAGATAAGAAAGAAAACACACCAATGGAAAAAGTAGACGTTTCTGAAATCGAAACAACGGCGCCGGCTTTCTACGCTGCACTTCCATTCCTACCTATCATCGGCGTTTTCCTATTCAACGGTCGTACGATTCCAGGGCTTTCACTTGATATCTACACTATTGTGGTAGGTTCTATCTTCGTAGGCGCAGTTATCGATTACGTTGTTAAGAAGTTTGACGGCGAGAAAACACTAGAAGATCTAGACTCTTGCTACCAAGGCATGGCTGACGCGTTCAAAGGCGTGGTAATGCTGTTGGTTGCGGCGGGCGTATTTGCTCAAGGTCTAATGTCTATCGGTGCAATTGATAACCTAATCGGTCTTGCCGAATCTGCAGGCGCAGGCGGTATCGCATTGATGCTTATCCTCACAGGTCTAACGGTTGCTGCGGCAATTGCGACAGGTTCAGGTAATGCACCTTTCTATGCATTCGTAGAACTGGCTCCATCATTAGCGGCGAAAATGGGCTTGAACCCAGCGTTCCTAATCATCCCAATGCTTCAAGCATCGAACCTAGGCCGTACGATTTCACCAGTATCTGGCGTAATCGTAGCGACTTCTGGTATGGGTAAAATCAGCCCATTTGAAGTCGTAAAACGTACGTCTGTACCGGTAATCTGTGGTCTTATTACGGTTATCTTCGGTACGCTTGTATTGGTTCCAATGTCGGCGTAAGCCTTAAGTTTCTAATCTCAAAGAACGAAGAACAAACGAACACCAATACTGAATATAAAATGCGTAAACAAAAAGGCGCTGAACTTAATAAGTTCAGCGCCTTTTTTAATGTCACTTTCTCAACATCGTTAAAACTATCGAGACATGTACAAAATGTATAAACAGTCAGGCTTGAAATAGTGTTATCTCAAAGGAACAAGCCCTACTTCATTTCACCATAGCGTTCTAGATACAGAACCGTTGCAGCGGTACGGGAAGACACTTGCAGCTTTTTCAACAAGCTTTTCATATGTACCTTAACTGTCGATTCAGAAATAAACAGGTGATCGGCGATCTGCTTATTACGGTAACCTTTCGCGACTTCTTGAAGGATCTGCATTTCACGTTCAGTCAGTTGTTCGAAGATATCATTGCGGCTTCCAGCATCATTTAGGTAACGAGCAACCACACTGCTGTAAGCCTTGTCACCGCTGTTTGCTTGCTTAAGCAGTTCAATTAACTCATCGGGTTCAGTGTCTTTCAACAAGTAGCCATCAGCGCCTGCTTTTACAATCGCTTCAATGTCTGCAGGGCTATCAGAAACCGTTAGAATAACAATGTTTGCGCTAGAACCGTCAGTGCGAAGTGCTTTCAAGGTATCTAAACCAGACATGCCCTTCATATTGAGATCCAAAAGGATCAAATCAGGTTCTTCTTCATGAGCAAGAGCAACCGCTTCAGTGCCGTTACTTGCTTCTGCAATCACTTCGAATTCGTCTTCAAAGCTCAGTAATTGGCTTATACCTCTGCGCATCAATGGATGATCATCAACCAGCATTACTTTACAAATCGTCAACTTTAACTTCCTTCAAACTTTTATATTTCAATATGACTGTACAGCCTTCACCTTGCGCCGCTTCAATCGTCAAGTCGCCATTCAGTCTTACCGCACGCTCCTGCATAATGCTCATCCCGTAGTGGTTCACCTTGGAACTACTTGCGTCAAAGCCATCTCCATTATCTTTTATCACGACTAATACTTCACCGTCCTCATCGATACAGCATACATCTATTAAGTCGGCATTGGCGTGTTTTATTGCATTTATTGTTGCTTCACGAATCAATTGAAGCAAGTGAACCTGACTATGCGCATCAAGCTCGATCGATGAGAGATTATTAGTGAGGTTAATCTTCGCATCGGTTCTCTCGCTGAGCGCCTCAAGCATGGTACTTAAGGCGTCTCCAAAGTTGCCCTCTTTAATGGTCAACCTAAATGTGGTGAGTAGCTCTCTTAACTGGGTATAAGCGTCGGCTAAGCCGTTTCCGATCTCAGACGCGATTTGTTCAGATTGCTCTCGGTGCTGTTGCTCTGGCAGTTTGCCAATCACACGCTTTAATAGTGTAACTTGAATTTTCAAGTACGACAGTGATTGAGCCAATGAATCGTGGAGTTCACGTGCAATCGTGGCACGCTCTTCCATGATAATAAGCTGTTCAGCTTTCTTTTGAGCACGATTGTAGTAGATCGCTCTCGATAGCAGTTGAATGAAGCTTTCGATCAGAGCTTTAGTTGAGTGCCCGTGGTGATATGAACAGTATAAATAGCCGAGAATAAGTTCGTTATCGTCGAGTTTCATCTCAAACTTTTCGTAGTCTAAATTCGAATCGTAACCTTCATCCATAATCAATGAACGGCCTGAGTTATCGACAATCTCGAGCCTCAGTGATCCAATCCCTTCCAAGCTCACGAGATGCTGCAAGATAGCTCGGAAGTTTTCAGGAGCAATACGCGTCACCGTGAGCTCTTGTGACGAGTTATAAAGTGCCTGCAGCGACTGGTTCGCATTTTGCAGCTCAATCGTCTTTGCATCCACCACATCTTCAAGGTTTCGATAAAGCACGCCTAAATCTTTGGCCATCGAGTTGAAGGTTTTGGTCAAAATGCCCATTTCGTTGTTACTGGTCACCTTGAGTTCTACCTCGAAGTCGCTGTTTTTGATTCTTTGGCTCGCACCGACAAGAGCATGTAGCGGTTTAACAACCTGTTTACGTACAAAGTGAACAACAAAAAGAGATATAACCAGAATCCCACCAAGGCCGATACCACCAGCCCACGCTAACTTTATTAACTTGTCTTCAGAGAACTCTTGCAGCTTATAAACGAAGCCATCGATTTCAGCCACGAAGTTTTCAACCAACACGAGATAGTGATCGCGCTCTTCGCTATTCAAGACCTGTTTTAGCTCATGCCAACGGCCGATAATTAAATAGTAATCTTCTGTGATGTCTGTCGGAACATTCCAACTGACCAAATTAGTCATGGATGGCGAGTAAAGAGAACTTTCGAATTCACGAATATGAGATTCATAATCGACAGATTCTATTTGAATATCATGGGCTAAACGGTAGCTTTGCATTCGCATTGAACCGGCCACGTTAACCGCTTCCGCATCATTCAAACTTGAAGCCAAAGTAAAGATGGCAAAGCCAGTCGTAGCAACCGACAACAGCAGTATAGAGAGCAAAGATTTTGCTATCGTACTTGTTACAGATGAAACCGGTTTTATAAGCAAAAGTGCCTTCCTATTGATAAATGACTTGCCAGCGATATCGTATTGTCACACATCAAAAATCATAGCTCCATTCAATATGTGATCACTCGCTCCGTAATTTATTGATCTAAGACAATATATGCCCCCAATTAGCCCTTAGGGGGTATTTATACAATTGTTTCTAAAACTACACTACTTGTGAGGACTCATTACAAGATATTAATAGAATAATGACCTACAATTACAACATCTTAGTAACATCTATAGGTATCTAGTGGTAGATCTATCAAAACGCCGTCTTTTTTCAAGACGAAAAGTTGACTCAAGCCAGATTCGTTTGCCTTGGATTGACAGCCTAGAAAGCTTTACAGATGACTGTACTCGCTGCGGTAAATGCATCGAGAGTTGTGAGACTAAGATAATCATTGTAGGCGATGGTGGTTTTCCCACTGTAGATTTCTCTATTGATGAGTGTACGTTCTGCTATCAATGTGCAGATGTTTGTCCCGAACCCATTTTTAAGCCAAAGCAAGGAGAGCCTTGGCAAGCAAAAGCACAAATCTCTGATAAGTGTTTAGCGCAACAAAATGTTGAATGCCGAAGCTGTGGTGACATGTGTGAACCTATGGCCATTCAATTTGAACTTAGAGCAGGCAGTGTTGCTCTACCAAAAATCGAGTTAGATGAGTGTAGCGGTTGTGGGGCCTGCGTAGCAATTTGCCCTACTTCGGCTATTCTTGTGAGTAATGCATAAATAAAAATAACGAGAGCAATTTATGGCACTAAATGAAGTGCATATATCAAGTTTAGTCGTGCATGTGAGCCCTGAGCATCTAAATGAGATCAAAGCGGAGATCGAGCAATTCGATAACGCTGAAATCTACGGAGATAGCCCTGAAGGCAAAATCATCGTGGTCCTAGAAACTGAAAACCAAGGTTTTGTAACGGACACCATCGAAGCAATAAACAACATTAAGAACGTTTTGGGGACAGCTTTGGTTTATCACCAAATCGAAACTGGACTCGACGAAACGGATTTAGAAACTGGAAGCAACAATTCTCAACTTGAGGGTGAAGTATGAAAATGACAAGACGTGCGTTTGTGAAAGCAAACGCAGCTGCATCAGCGGCAGCCGTTGCAGGTGTAACACTACCGGCAACAGCAACCAACCTGATCGCTAGCTCTGATCAAACAAAAATCACGTGGGATAAAGCGCCTTGTCGTTTTTGTGGTACGGGCTGTTCGGTACTAGTAGGTACTCAAAACGGCAAAGTGGTTGCGACTCAAGGCGACCCAGAAGCACCAGTAAACAAAGGCCTTAACTGTATCAAAGGCTACTTCCTTTCAAAAATCATGTACGGCAAAGACCGTCTTGAGACTCCTCTACTTCGCATGAAAGACGGTGAGTTCCATAAAGATGGTGATTTCGTACCCGTATCTTGGGACAAAGCGTTCGACGTGATGGCTGAGAAATGGAAAGCTTCACTGAAGAAGAACGGTCCAACAGGTGTTGGTATGTTCGGTTCAGGCCAATGGACAGTAATGGAAGGCTACGCAGCCGTTAAGATGATGAAAGCGGGTTTCCGTTCAAACAACATAGATCCAAACGCTCGTCACTGTATGGCTTCTGCTGTAGTAGGCTTCATGCGCACTTTCGGTATTGATGAGCCAATGGGTTGTTACGATGACTTTGAACACGCAGACGCATTCGTACTGTGGGGTTCAAACATGGCAGAAATGCACCCAGTACTATGGACTCGTATTACAGACCGTCGTCTAAGCCACCCACACGTTAAAGTAAACGTACTGTCTACTTACTACCACCGTTCTTTCGAGCTTGCAGACACGGGTTACATCTTCGAACCTCAATCAGATCTAGCAATTGCTAACTTCATTGCTAACTACATCATTCAAAACGATGCCGTTAACTGGGACTTCGTGAACAAGCACACGAACTTCAAGCAAGCAACGACAGACATCGGTTACGGTCTGCGTGACGATGATCCACTACAGAAAGCAGCCGCAAACCCTAACTCAGGCGAAATGACTGCTATCTCTTTCGAAGACTACAAAGCGTCTGTTGCTGAATACACAGTTGAGAAAGCGTCTGAAATGTCAGGTGTATCTCAAGAAGACCTTATCAAGCTGGCTAAGCAATATGCCGATCCAAATATCAAAGTAATGTCACTTTGGACTATGGGTATGAACCAACATACTCGTGGCGTATGGATGAACAGCCTTGTATACAACATCCACCTTCTTACAGGTAAGATTTCTACTCCAGGTAACAGCCCATTCTCACTAACTGGCCAACCTTCAGCGTGTGGTACAGCGCGTGAAGTTGGTACATTCGCTCACCGTTTACCTGCCGATATGGTGGTTGCTAACCCTAAACACCGTAAAATTGCAGAAGATATCTGGAAACTTCCAGAAGGCACCATTCCACCGGTACCCGGCGCTCACGCTGTTCTTCAAGACCGTATGTTGAAAGACGGTAAAATCAACGCTTACTGGGTAATGTGTAACAACAACATGCAAGCGGGTCCAAACATCAACACTGAACGTCTGCCAGGTTACCGTAACCCAGATAACTTCATTGTATGTTCTGACCCGTACCCAACGGCAACAGCTCAAGCGGCTGACCTCATCCTTCCAACAGCAATGTGGATTGAGAAAGAAGGCGCTTACGGTAACGCAGAGCGTCGTACACAAGCATGGTACCAACAAGTGAAAACTGTAGGTGAAGCTAAGTCTGACCTATGGCAAATCATGGAATTCTCTAAGCGCTTCACTATTGAAGAAGTTTGGGGTGAAGAACTGGTTGCGAAAATGCCTGAGTACCGTGGCAAAACCATGTACGACGTGCTTTACAAAAACGGCAACGTTGATGCATTCCCACTGTCTGAAGCTCAAGAGCTTAACGACGATGCACAAGCTCAAGGTTTCTACGTTCAAAAAGGTCTATTCGAAGAATACGCAGCCTTTGGTCGCGGCCACGGTCACGATTTAGCACCATACGATCGCTACCACCAAGTTCGTGGTCTACGTTGGCCTGTTGTTGACGGTAAAGAGACACTATGGCGCTATAAAGAAGGTTCAGATCCATATGCTAAGAAAGGTTCTGATTGGGACTTCTACGGCAAACCAGATGGTAAAGCACTGATCATCAATGCACCATACGAAGCGCCACCTGAAGTACCAAACGATGAATACGATATGTGGCTATGTACAGGTCGTGTTCTTGAGCACTGGCACACAGGTACTATGACTCGTCGTGTACCAGAACTTTACAAAGCAGTACCGGATGCACTTTGTTACATCCACCCTGCTGATGCTAAAGCTCGTGGTCTTCGCCGTGGTGATGAAGTTCTTATCGAAAACAAACGTGGTGAAGTACGCGTTCGTGTTGAAACTCGTGGTCGTAACCGTCCACCACAAGGCTTGGTATTCGTACCATTCTTTGATGCAAGAATTCTGATCAACAAGTTGATCTTGGATGCAACGGATCCTCTGTCTAAACAGACGGATTACAAGAAGTGTCCAGTTAAGATCACTAAGGTCGCTTAAGGACAATATGTTCTTACCACTTAGCTCGTAGATCTGACGTTTTTAATATTGCGACTGCTTTTTTCGTTACTTTTTGAAAGAAGTAGTCCACTCAAAGAATTAGCCTTTAGGCGGAGAAATTAACCATGAAAAAACTGATTACTGCCCTACTATCAGCTGGTCTTTTGCTAGCTGGTGCAGTTCAAGCTGAAGCTGAACTGGATAACCCAGGCGGCATTGGTGGCGTAGAATCTCTACGTGGTGCAAGTGAACTTGAAGCAACTCGCGCAGCAGATGACTTCAAAAAGTTCCCTCGTGACCAAGTACTTGAGAGTGACTACGTATACCAACCACCTCTAGTGCCTCATACTATTCGTAGCTATGAAGTTTCTCTTAACGCTAACAAGTGTCTTTCTTGCCACAGCTGGAAAAACGCAAAAGAAATGGGTGCTACTAAAGTGAGTGTAACTCACTACATGAACCGTGAAGATGCGGTACTTGCAGACGTATCACCTCGTCGTTACTTCTGTCTACAGTGTCACGTACCTCAAGCTAATGCTAAGCCACTAGTTGAGAACGAGTTCAAACCTGTAGATTCACTGCGTTAATCGTAGCCGGACTGTAAGAGAGGCTATATATGATAAAATTACTTAAAGCGTTTTGGAAAAGACTTGCGACACCAAGCAAAGCAGCCGTAGGCGTTGTTTTGTTCTTGGGTTTCTCGGGTGGTCTTTTGTTCTGGGGTGCATTCAACACGGGTATGGAGGCAACCAACACGGAAGAATTCTGTTCTGGCTGTCACGCACCTATCGTTGCTGAAATCCAAGAGACAATTCACTACTCTAACCGTTCTGGTGTTCGTGCTATCTGTTCAGACTGTCACGTTCCTCATGAATGGACAGATAAAATTGTTCGTAAGGTTCAAGCATCTAAAGAGCTATACGCACACTTTATTGCGAAAACCATCAATACTGAAGAAAAGTTCAAAGCACGTCGTGCTCACCTAGCGGAACGCGAATGGGCTCGATTGAAGAAGAACGATTCACTTGAGTGTCGTAACTGTCACCAGTTCGATTACATGGACTTCTCAGAGCAGAGCCCCCGTAGTGCGAAACAACACTCGACTGCGCTAGCTTCTGGTGAAAAAACGTGTGTAGACTGTCACAAAGGTATTGCACACAAACTACCAGACATGCACGGCGTTGAAGGCTGGCAATAAGGAGCGATTGAATGAGTACTTTAGAAAGCGTAATTTGGCACATCCTAGGTTACAGCGCTATGCCAGTTATCATTCTTGGTGGCTTTGCAGGTGTTGCAGCCGTATCTCTTTGGATTTTATCTATGGGTAAAGACAAAGAAATCGATTAACAATCGAGATTCCATCAACTTCTACCAGATAATTCTGATATGAGTTGATACGAAAAAGCCACTGATTTCAGTGGCTTTTTTTATTGTCTGGTGCTTCGTATTTCGACTGTTAAGGTATTCCTACTGTTAAGTAAGAGGCAAAACGTTAAGCTTGGTTTTCCGAAGCTTCTGGATCGACGTTCTCTTTATCGACATCTTCCTTATCAAGAATCGGCAGCACCTGCTTTACGGAATCCCGACAACAATACTCTCATACCATAAAAACTGTAGACCCATTGTTTAAACGGAATAGCCAGATACTGCTTATATCGGATTAAATATAATGAGGTGCCAATAAAGAAGCCCACTCTGCGATAAAGTAAGATTTCAAAAATTTTACTTATGAACGGTAACCCTAAAGAATATTAATACGTCCAACACTTAAAATGGGGCGATTTTTACTTCGTAAATATTTCGTTTGTATTTACATCTAAATAAATTTTATTTTCAAGAGACAGTCCGCCGCAATAAATAAAATAGACATCTCGATTGCTGTACTTAACAGATTTCACCCATCCGCCTAATTCTTCAAAATCACTTGGGGCACACTCCCCCTCAGAGATCAGTTTAGCCACCGAGTTACGGAATTTTTCTTGATGGATCTTGAGGTCATCAGACTTAACCAAATAGGAATCCAATATCTCTTTGCTTTCTTTTTCCGAAATAATGACTTCATCATTCGATAAGCCTGACATAGAGACCCATTCCGCCGTCTGTGGGCCGCCTTCTTTAAGGACTATATAGTCTGAGATACGTGCCCATTCGCCTTGTTTCTCGAGTACCACCACCTTTTCCCCTTTATAGAGGTAATCTGTTATCAAGCCATCAATTTCAGGTTGCTCGACCACTTCAAGCTTTCTCTCCAAAACGTAAAATTCCGTCTGCTCGGGTTCAGGCTGAAGATCCATGATGGGTACAAGCTCAGATTCAGATTGCTCGGTAGCTTCTAACGCCGGCTCTTCCGTTTTCTCTTGTGGGATTGGGTCTTTATTCATGACCAAGAAGTAGTATGCC
This sequence comes from Vibrio sp. 10N.286.51.E5, assembly GCF_041469125.1. Taxonomy (NCBI): domain Bacteria; kingdom Pseudomonadati; phylum Pseudomonadota; class Gammaproteobacteria; order Vibrionales; family Vibrionaceae; genus Vibrio; species Vibrio sp. 10N.286.51.E5. The sequence continues at coordinate 107,877 of NZ_JBFRJZ010000012.1, forward strand.
GCTCCTCCCCCTCCGCCCAATATCAACAACACAAGTAAAGCGATCAGCGCTTTTTTCATCAAATCCACCAGCTCTTCCGTTATAGGTATGTCTCAAGTGTACATCAACTCATGCTGCTGCTCATCTATACTCTCAATAGAGCGCACGGTAAGTAGAGGAAAGTCATGAGTTTTTGGGGGAAGATTATCATTGTAAGCGTAACTTTGAGTGCCAAGGTCGCTCTAGCGAATCATTGTGACCGTGAAAACTGGCAAACACTGTTGGATCGTCAGCTCTCTTTTGAAGGTCGCTATAATCAGTACACCAAAGAGTTCAACCAAGTTCTTTCAACCTATGAGTCACAGACATTGTTATCTAAACACTTTAATGAAAAGCAGATCATTGAGCTTTGGGCAAAGTACGAAGAAAGGTTTAATGTGCAGCTCAATAGTCATATGAATACCGCGTATGACGTCTCCGAGGTTTTGCTACAACAGGCGTATTTTGTGTCTAGTGAACTTGAAGGCGCTGACTCTCTAGCGTATTCATGGCAAGCCGTCGCCAAACACTGCACCAAAGCAAAACTCCCGCGCCAGGCAGAAAGCGCACAGGTGCACGTCCAAAGCTCACAATCACTCTCCCGAGATCTCCATACACTCAGTGAAAAATTCCGTCAGCTGTCTTCAAAATACCGCAGAGAAGCGACGATGATTGATGAAGCGCGCCACATAAACCAACCAGCAAACGATGCATCAAACTGAAATCACCATTAGATTCTCTCACTCGTTCGACTGGACTTTTCCGATAAATATGCTCAATCCCATTCATAATATTCTAAGAACTCGTTAATCAAAGCTTTATCAATAGGTTGTAAAAGTAATGTGCTATCTATCAACAATGAAGTTCAATTTCCGACCAATGCAAGCGAGTATGTGAGATATTCATCACAAAATAGATTTACAAACGCCAGAAAATTGTTATCATGAATCTTCATATAACTTAATAACAAGAAACATTTTGGCTAGGTAATATGCAAAAGACTATGGCTTTCAACTGCTTGAGTAACACGGAATGGACTGCAGAGATAAGAGGTAAACTTTTATCTGTAGCTAAACACATGGAAGAGTTCGGTTCAGTAAGTGAGCTAGAGCTATGTAAGATATTTGGAGAGACAATTTGGAATGACGGCGTGGATTATCATTCACATGCTTTTTCATTCAGAATTAATGCACAAACTGGGGATTGTTCAATCTCTAACTTTAAGTATCACTAAGTTTTGCACCTATCATATACGGAGTACCTTTCACGAGGTGCTCCGTTTTTTATTGCCTGAAGCCTGACACTTAATGGATGATTTTTGATATTGACCGCGCTTCTACTTCAGGAGTAAACCATTTCGTTTTCAGCTCATTCTGCCTTCGTGTTACTGCTCAGAGTTTGGCTTAATCGGTATAAATTGGCAGTGGTGCATTGCCTTTTACTTGTCTTATCGCAAGGTGGGTATGAATATCTTTGACGTTAGAGAGCCTTTGAAGTTTTCTTGTAAATGCCTCGTAGGCCATCAAGTTCGGGCTAACCACTTCTAGCAAATAGTCATAAGCCCCAGATACAACGTGGCAACTGATCACCTCTTCCATCTCTACAACAGCCGCCTCAAACTTATCTATCGACACTTCTTGGTGGTTGTTTAGGCTCACCTCAACAAACACACTCATTGCGATGCCGACTTGTTCTCGTGACAAGCTCACACGATAACCGTCAATAATGCCCTTTTCTTCTAGCCTTTTGACTCGTCTTGCACAAGGCGAAGGTGATAAACCCACTTCATCAGCAAGTTCAGCCGTGGTTAACCTGCCATCTTTTTGTAGCAGTTCGAGAAGATGCCTATCAATTCTATCCATAGTAAATGCCAAACATTAGTTAAATCCGTTAATTATTTGGTGAATATTAGCAGAAATCATCAACGATAGTTCAAGTTTAGCCAAAACTTGCCAACCTGTGGCACACCAACTGTTCCATAATGAGTCATCACCCACTCTCCTTCTATATTATGAATCTTGGCTACTTATCTATTACTGTCACCCTACTCATTTGGGCGAGCTTTTTTCTTTCTCTTAAAGGCGGCGCAAATTCAGATTTAACACCTGCTGATATCGCTCTCACAAGATTTCTCATACCGGCTTTGGTGTTATTGCCTTTGATGTGGAAAGCACGCAGCGCAATTGCCGTCGTCCCTAAACGGTATCTAACGGGTATGTTCGTAGGTAGCGGATTACCTTATCTGCTTGTTGCCGGAACGGCCATGCAGTTTGTTCCGGTATCTCATGGCAGTGCTCTTGTTCCGGGCACGCTTCCTCTGTTCGTTACAGGAATTGCGGTACTCTTTTTTAAGCAGCCACTCTGCCGACATCGTGTTGTTGGTTTAGGTTTGGTTTTGCTCGGCATACTGTTGTTTTTAGGGAGTAGCTTAAGCAGCTTCAACTTCGAATACACCAAAGGTCATTTGTTGTTTTTATGCGGAAGCTTAATGTGGGCGATGTTCACCATCTCAGCCCGTGTCGCTAATCTTAATGCGTTAGTCAGTGCCGGTTTTATTTCTCTCTGTTCTACTTTGCTTTTACTCGTCCTAATCCTGACTGGAACCCTCCCAAGCCACCTAATGGACACACCAATCGCTAATTGGCCCTTCACGGAGCTTGCCGTTCATTCAACAGTGCAAGGCGTTGGGGCGGGTTTAATCGCTGCGTTCACTTACCTTTATGCGGTTAATACCTTAGGGGCTGAACGCTCTGCCGCTTTTGGCAGTGCAACACCCGCAGTGGCGACCTTGTTGGCGATCCCACTATTCAACGAGATTCCTGATGCGATGACTTGGCTCGCCCTTGGTTCTATTTGCATCGGCAGTTTGGTCGCGAGCAACATATTCATGAGAAACGACCAGTCGATGCAGTACCAACCGCCAAGCCATAGCAAAGCCTGATACTGCGTTCAAACCTAAATACAGTTCCCCTAAGCATCGATTTTAGGGCTTGTAGTACACAGATAAGCCTGCCAACGCAGGCTTATCTAAAATCTGCTTTTTCTAAACTCGCTTCTCCATTAAACTGTCCGACCTTTTTGCAGATCCAAGAGAACACCATGCAACGCGACTACACCTTAAATTGCTTAATCACCATGCCTCGCCATGAACTAGAAGAATTTAGTTTAAGAATGATTCATCGCCTTGTACCTGAAGATGCAATGACGGAATTGTTTACGTTCGAGCAAGAAGAAGTCACCAGCGAAGAACGCATGCAATCAGCGAAATTTGACGCAATGCTTCGAATGACAGCTATCGCGCTTGGTGAAGTAAACCTAGCCTTCTCAGAGTCGGATAACTCGCAACAGAACATCGAGCGAATGACTCGCCTACTGCTTTGGCACTTCTACTCAATTTCTTTCAACCTTGAAGAAGCAATCGCAATCGAAGTGCACTGTGAGAAAGTAGAAAAGATCTTAAAGAACGCACCTAAAGATGCGTTTGGCTGGGTTAAAGAATTAACTGAGCTACTTCACTTCTACGCGAAAGTGAACGAAGGCAACGAAGACAGTAAAGACGCTTAACGTTAGTTCTACGTAAGTATACATCGAGCTAAACGAAGGCAGACAGAGCTATACCGAAGGCAAATAAAAGCTTTGCTGAAAGGAGTTCTCTGCCTTTGTTGTTTCTAGCACGCTGTGATGTAACATCAGTATCGACTGCGCGATCTTGGTTCCTATTCCCAAAGAACCATTCGGCGCTTCCAGTTCAACCTCATTATGAATCACCACCTTCACCCGTTTGGAATCCGCTTCAAAACCAACATCTAACGACACCACAGTGCCACTTGGGCTATGCCTCAATGCATTATCTAACAGATTCAAAATCAACCTCTCAAGCAGATCACTGTCACCCACAGCCTTGATTCCAATAGGCATATTAATGTTCAACTCAACATTTTTATGGCGATATTTGCTTTGTATCGTTTCTAAGCATTCGCTCATCAGCCCATTGAAATCGATTGAAGCGTATTGATATGTGGGTACCGGGTTATCTTTCTTGGCGCTATCTAACAGCGAATGGAGCTGTTCAGATAACTTGTTGCCATTGCGATATGCCACATCTATGAGTGGATCCGAATGTGGGTTTTGAATCCTCCACGTTTCTAGATACCCCAATACACTCGACAATGGCGTTTTCAAATCATGACTGAGCTGTAATAAGCTTTGTCTTCGATGTGACGACTGATATTCAAGTTGCAAAAATTGCTGTTGAATGTGCTTCGCCATCAACTGATACGAGCGTGCAATCGGCACCAATTCTGGTACTTGATGAATGAAGTTCGGGTCCAATCGAAAATCTTGCTCTGCTTGTTGTTGCAGCTTGTTTGTAACTTCTTCGATAGGGTTTAAGAGGCTGCGCTTCACGAGCAGGTAAGCCCCAATCGCAAAACCTAAGATAGAGATCAGAATAAGTCCTGCTAGCGCCATATAAGGTGTGTCGACTTGCGAATTAGCAATCACGGTATGGCGATTACTGCCAATCAACACATACAGATACCCAACTGTTGAACCCAACTCTTCAATCGCAGCAACGGAAAACACCTTACGAGAATCAGGATTGATAGGGTCTTCGCCAAGAATCGGATAAGGCTCGTCATTTAAAAATTGTCTAATGGGTGCTAAGTCTATCTGGCTTGCCAACACAGTGCCTTCTGGCGCAGCGTGCGTCGTGATATTTCCTTGGCTGTCGAGAAAATAAATGTCGAAATCGGGACCAATCAACATCAAGGTATGAAATATGGATTTAAGGGCTTTGGGGTTGTAGTCAGTCCCTATCATCAGAGGGTTATCATCGCGCATATGAACCGCGAGCTCTTTGTGTAAGCTCTGCTTAGTTCTTTGTTCTATGGTCTCTTTTTGCCAATTATAGGTATAAGCAATCACCACACTCACGAGCAGAAACCACAAACTGGTGAACAACACTAAACGCGATTTGAAACTCATGTTCTCTCCTCGATGGCTCTTAGGTCTTACTGGCCTTTTAGTAAACTTCGGACGCGACACATAGGCCTAAGCTTTCGACTCAAACTTATAACCAACACCCCAAACGGTTTTAATGAAATCATCATCACTATTCGGCATCGCAAGCTTGGTTCTTAGACGGTTGACTGTGCTACACACGGTATGGTGATAGCCAGAGTGATGAGTATTCCAAACATGATCGAGCAGCTCGTCTTTGCTATACACACGCCCCGGGCGGGTTGCTAAGAAATGAAGTAAGGTAAACTCGGTAGCTGTCAGCGGTACGTCTTGGTTATTGAGTGACACCTGATGGCATTCAGGTTGAATAGTGAGCACACCAAAATTCATAATCGATTCTGCTGTCACAACCTCTTGAGTCGCTGATTCGACATGGCTTAAACGGCGAAGCACGTTCCTCACTCTTGCTTGAAACTCGAGAACGCTGAAAGGTTTCGTTATGTAGTCATCAACACCGGCTTCTAAGCCTGACACCTTATCTAGCTCAGTGTCTCTTGCTGTAAGCATTAGCACAGGCGTCCAGTCTTCTTGCTGGCGTAACAATCGACAAAAATCGAGACCATCGCCGTCAGGTAAGCCTCGATCAAGCACGATTAAATCAAACTGGCTTCCCTGATATAGCGCTTGAGCCATTTCAATTGAGTTGGTCCTTACAACATCATGTCCTTGGAACTTGAGATGCATCTGCACCAGTTCAGCCAAGTCATCATCGTCTTCAACCAACAATATGTTTGCCATCAAATTTACCGCAGCACTATTCATGATCCCTGCTCTATTCTGAGTCCGCCCACCTTTCAATTGACCGGAACAGAGCAGGAATTCTTTCATCGTGCTTTCAACCTGTTACTGAGTTCGAGTAATGGTGATTCTTGCACCGGGGTTAAGGAAACGATGATTTGCACTTAAAGTAGAAGTCGTAAGGCCATCATCTTGGCTGATTACGCCAGAGTGAAAACTCACTATATCGGTGTCGTCTCGTGTGGTATTAAAACCTTCACCACCGCCTGCTGGTCCCGGAATGGTTGCAGCAAGCTCATCGTTCAGCTCAGTTCCCGAATCCCAAACATTCATGTTCATGGTAAAGGTATCACCCACCGCTAATGACTTGAGCGATAATCCGGATTCGCCGACAAACGCATCATTGGTGTTCACCAACATGGAAGCAACTGAGATATACCCTTCTTGATTTGGGTCGACACGAATCGACACCGTGTCTTGCTCACCTGAAAGAATCAGTCCATTGCCTGAGATGCCTTGATAAACATTGGCGTCACTGTCACTGAGCGCAAGCAATTGTGCATTACTACCCCCTTCCGCCAAGTATTCCAGATCGACAGAGGCACTTTGCCCAACTTCAAACAGATCAAAATTCGTATTGTGAGTCAACACCGCGAGTGGTGACATTGGTTGATTGGGGGTGAGGTTAGTAACACTCACATCATAGCGATAGTAATCGTCGTCATCGTCCGGACAACCCGCTAACACAGCTACTGATGCAGCGATAAATAGAATTCTAGCTTTCATACATCCCCCTTACTTCACAACAATGGTGATAGTTGCAACAGGGTTTAACCATCGATGGCTACTGCTATCGAGGTCACTGATGCCGCCCGCCGCATCACCATCACCATCACCAATGTTACCTGGATGAATATGAACCTTAGCGTTTGATACTGCCGTTTCTACACCTGTGCCACCAGCGCCAAAGGTAATGAATGGAGGGTTCGGCATACTGCCCGCCAGCTCATCATTGGCTTCTGTGCCTGCGTCATAACCATTTAGAGTCGCTTTGTAGGTGCCCGCTTGAGTTGGGATCTTCCAGCTATCTAGACCAACAAAGCCGTCGTTTGTCGGCAGCAACATTGCACCCAATGATAGGTACTCTAAATCACCAGTACTGATATCAAACGTAGTTGCGACGCCTGGATTGAGGATGCCGGCCGCTGGGTTCTCAACCACCACGCCTCCCGCGTTGGCAATGACACCAGATAAACCTGAAATATCGCCACCTTCGGCCATGGACTCTAGTTCCGAAGAAGCCGTTTCACCCGTTCTAAACATGAACAAGCTTGAGTCATGAGCCGCCGCTAAGATAGGCGTAAAGTAGATCCCTTTCGTTGCATTAGTGACAGTGACTTCAAGCTCAGCAGCCTGAACTTGAGCCGCTCCGAAGGCCAACATAGCCGAGCTGATCACTAAGCTGATTTGAGTACGTTTATTCATTTTGATTCCATCCTTTATCGAGTCCTATCGTTGCCAACAAAACGAATAACAGCGATATACCGTTACCTTTGCCAGAACGAACTGTGGTGTTGTTGACTCTAAGAATAACGATCAAATCTATCAGCAACTTCATTGAATTCTCATAAAACTCTCACAAGTTTATCCAAACTTATTACTGCAAATAAAAATAGCGATAAAGTACTAATATTTAATCGAAAAATATCAATTTATCATTTACGTCAGAAGGGATAGAAAAGAAGATAAAGAATAGAAATGGAACGAATAAAACGCAAAAAGGCCGAATCGATTTAACGATTCGGCCTTTATTCTAGCGTACTGTTGTTACTCTTTCCTAAGCCGTATTTGGCCTTTCAATCGAGCTAACAACACAACATCAAATTAGAACGCGTAGTTTGCGTCAATCAGTTCGCTAACTTCCACTTTGCTTACTTCAGCACGAGCTTCAAGCCATTGAGCAACTTGCAGTTGTTCTGCTTCTGTTACTGAACGGTAGCGCTCAATTGAGCATAAGAAACCTTCAAACAGCTCAAGGCCGCCGCCACCAAAGCACAGACCGATGCTGTCGATGAAATCAATGAACTCATCAATGAACACATCGTATTGATCAAAATCAGTAATCGATGTCTTGCAGCTTACTTCAAAACCCAGAATCGCGAATTCACCTAGGTATAGCTTTTTGCGTAGGCGACGATTTTTGTTTTCGATTTTATCTAATTTCATAACTGCCTCTCTTTTCGTTTGATAAAGCATTTATACACAGTTCCACATCAATCCCCAAGAGTTTTGTATTACACAAGGGTGTTAATGGCAAAAATCGTGCTACAGAAACAAAACCTTAATCAAATCTATAAAAATCTGTCACTTAACTGCTTCACGATTAGTCACACATTGACCCAACTTATTAACCAATTAGTTAGTAGGTGGGTAAGTCATGAATAACGAATAATAAAATCAGCCAATAGGAAGCAGTAAAGATGAGCAAGGAAACATTTGATAGCACTCGTTTTAATAAGAGCAAAAACAAACCCTTCGAAGAAGTTTTAGATGCGAACCTTTCAAGAAGAAATGTTCTCAAAGGCGGTTTAGGCATCAGTGCAATGACGGCGTTTGGTGCTTTTGGTTTAGCAGGCCACAGCACAGCGCACGCGGCGACAGCATCATCTAGCGCACCGCAAAAAAGCACTGCTACACTTGCATTCGAATCGGTTAAAGGCTCACTGACAGACAGTGTCGTTGTGCCAAAAGGCTATACAGCACAAGTATTGGTTCCTTGGGGTACTCCACTTAACAAGCAAGGCAATGCTTGGTTAAAAGATGGAACCAACAACGCACAAGATCAAGCAAACTCACTGGGCATGCACCACGACGGCATGCACTTCTTCCCGCTTAATGGCAACAGCAACGACGGTTTGTTGGTGATTAATCACGAATACATCGACCAAAAAGCACTGCACGCTAATGGTCCTACATACGATGAAGGCAACCGCCCTAGCCTTGATGAAGTACGTAAAGAGATCAACGCACACGGCGTGAGTGTGGTTCGTGTAAAACTTGAAGGCAACCAATGGGTGATGGTCGATAACGATCCACTTAACCGCCGCTACACAGGCGCGACCGTAATGGATCTGTCTGGTCCTGTTGCTCACAGTGAATTTACCAAAACCAAGTTCTCACAAGACGGCAGCCAAGCTCGTGGCACGTTGAACAACTGTGGTAATGGCTACACACCATGGGGCACTTACCTAACGTGTGAAGAAAACTGGCCGGGTTATTTCGTTAACAAAGGCGAGACAACACCAGCGCAAGAACGTATTGGTATCGCTACTGACAAAACACGTTACGGTTGGGACACGCTTTCAGGTAACAAACAAGAACGCCTAGACGAATTTGCTCGCTTTGACGTAACACCAACAGGTGAGTCAGCAATGGACGATTACCGTAACGAAGCACACGGTCACGGCTACATTGTTGAAATAGACCCATACACAGCAAACTCTCGCGCTAAGAAACGTTCTGCACTGGGTTGTTTCCGTCACGAAGGCTGTACGTTTGGTAAGTTGACCGAAGGCGAGCCAATCGTATTCTACTCTGGTCACGATTCTCGCTTTGAATACCTATACAAATTTGTTTCTGAAGAGAAATGGGACCCGCGTGATGCAGAGCCGAGCAATCGCCTAAGTGCGGGTGACAAGTATATGGACCAAGGCACGCTGTATGTGGCTAAGTTCAATGATGATGGTTCAGGTACTTGGCTACCACTAACTCTGAGCAGCAAGACGACAAACGACGGCAAGCTAGGTGATTCATTTGATTCTCAAGCAGCACTTATCATTAATACCGCAGGCGCAGCCGACCTTGTAGGCGCAACGCCAATGGATCGCCCTGAATGGTGCTCTGTTGACCCAATGACGGGGACGGCTTACCTAACGCTAACTAATAACAACAAGCGTAAAGAAGCGAACTCTGCGAACCCTCGCGTAGACAACAAGTTCGGTCATGTTATTCGTTGGGATGAAGGCAAAACAGCAGGCGAGTTCGATTGGGATATCTTCGTATTTGGCTCTCCAGCAGTGGAAGGCAAGTCTATTAACCGTTCAGGCCTAACAGACATGAACCAGTTCGCCAGCCCTGATGGTTTAGCGTTTGATGCTCGTGGCATCTTGTGGATTCAGACTGATAACGGCGCAGATGAAGTAACGGGCTACACCAATGACCAAATGCTGGCAGTGGTTCCATCTCAGCTAACGGATGACAACGGCAACAGCGCGGTGATTGATGCAAACAACCAAGCACAACTTAAACGCTTCTTTGTTGGTCCAAACGGTTGTGAAGTAACTGGCTTTACCATTAGCCCTGATTACAAATCACTGTTTGTGAACATTCAACACCCTGCAAACTGGCCATCGTCAGAAGATGCGACTGCACAGACTCAAGGCAATGTTCGCCCAAGAGCATCTACCGTAGTGATTCGTCGTGAAGACGGCGGTGAAATCGCGGTTTAAATATACAACGCAGGCTAAGATCAGAAACATTTCGGTTATCTAGTCTCTGTTCGCTAGCTAAGTAAAATCAAAAAGAGCGATAAGGCCAAATGCCCTATTGCTCTTTTTATATTCTATGCATTCTTCGGTTTAAGTAAGGAACCAAGCCTTAAAAACTTATCATCATCCAAAGAGCTCGTCATACCAAGCTCTAGTCATCCTCGAGAAGGAGGGACGACTGAGTCGGAGATCTCTAACCGTTATCGCTTTTCAGAATTAACTCACGAACAGCCACACACCAACACCCATCATCAACGTACCAGCAATACGGTTCATCAACTTAACGTTATCCGCCTTGCCGAGCATATGTTTTAAGCTCTTACCGCCGGTCGCGTATAAAGTCATGCAAACAAACTCAGAAACCAGAATGATCGACACGAGAATGAGTAACTGCGGTGCTAAGTCTTTATTGCTGTTAATAAAAGGAGGCAGCAAAGAAATCATAAACGCCCAGCCTTTTGGGTTCGCAATTGCAGTGACAAAACCTTGAACCACCAAGTCCCAATCATTGCTGACTTTTGTTGTTTGGTTGTCAGTACTGATCGCCAGTTTGCCTCTCGAACGCCACATCTGAACGCCTAAATAAAACAGGTAACCCGCACCAACAAATTTAAAGCCCGTAAATAGCCATGGGTAATTCAACATGATCGAAGCGATACCCAATACCGCGGCAATAGAAACCACAGCGACACCAGCCAGTTCACCGATCATCATCCATAATGTACGCTTGTATCCAACACTCATTCCAAGTGTCAACGCCAAAGTCATACACATACCGGGCGTGATTGACACGAAGAAAAACGTGGGAATAAAAGCCCAAAGTAGTGCGCTATCCATATTATTACCTTATCGACTTGTTTTTATTTATTAGTTCTTGTTTCTTGATCGGGCTTGAAATGAAGCGAGGTTGAAACGAAGCAGTAATGACAATAAACAATATTGCGATCAATACAAACAAAAAGAGCCACATAACAGTGGCTCTTTTCAATCACCAACCGTAATTACTTACGACGGTTTTTAATTCGCTTCATCATAGTCAAACGACGTTCAGCGCTTGCTTGATCTTGTGGCTCTTCGTTCGCGTTGTTCTTACGACCCTGACGGTTTTTGTAAGCCGATTTAGTGTTCAGCTTCTCGATGTAAGCATCACGTTTCTTCGGTTCATAACCCGGTTGTTCAACACGACGAATGCGCTGTTGAATCAGTTTTTCAACTTGAACGACAGTCAGCTCTTCTTCGCGGTTAACGAAAGAGACAGCGTGACCTTGCTTACCTGCACGACCTGTACGGCCAATACGGTGAACATAGTCTTCTGCTAGGAAAGGCATGTCGTAGTTAATTACGTGTGGTAAGTCTTCGATATCAAGACCACGAGCCGCAACGTCGGTTGCTACCATTACACGCGCTTTACCTTCTTTAAAATCGTCTAGAGCACGACGACGAGCACTTTGCGCTTTATCACCGTGACACAGTACTGCTTTAATGCCGTCTAGCTTAAGCTCTTTAACTACATCGTTCGCTGTTTCTTTGTAGTTAACAAAAACAAGCACTTGGCGCCAGTTTTTACGACCAATCAGCTCAGAAAGCAGTTCTGTTTTACGCTCTTGATCCACTGGGTAAACCACGTGGCCGACAGTAGCAGCCGTTGAGTTTTCGCGCTCAACACTAATACGTTTTGGTTTACGCAGAATATCAACAGACAGTTGGTTTAACTGAGTAGAAGTCGTTGCAGAGAACATCATGATTTGCGGTGATGTTTCTACATCCAACATGATCTTACGAACGGCATTGATAAAGCCCATATCAAGGATACGGTCAGCTTCATCAAATACTAGAAATTCTAGGTTAGCAATAGACACGTTACCCGCTTCTAAGTGCTCTTCTAAACGGCCAGGTGTTGCAACCAAAATATCCACACCCAGTTCTAGTTGACGAACTTGTGAAGACATCTTGTTACCACCGTAAACCGCAGAAACACTTAGATCTGTGTATTTAACGTAGTCTTTAATGTTTTGAGCGATCTGCGCAGCAAGCTCACGAGTTGGAGCAAGAATAAGGCCGCGAGCCGTTCCTCTAGACGCTTTTTTACCGCTGTTCAAAAGGTGTTGGATAACAGGCAATGAAAATGCCGCTGTTTTACCCGTACCGGTTTGAGCAGTAGCAAAAATATCATGGCCTTTACGAGCCATTGGAATCGCTTTTTGTTGAATTGGAGTGAGTTTTTCATAACCACACTCAGTCAACGCTTTGACTAATTCAGGAGCAAAACCTTGAGAGGAAAATGACATTGTTACGGGTTCCTTAAGCAGACAGCCTACATTCTTATTTCAGCCGAGCACTATAAAGTAATTAGAGTGATTTATCTCACATTTATCGTGATATAACGCAAACTTTCTCATTTAATCTGGTGTTTATCCCGCCTTCAACGAGGTAAACACCAAGATCCTTGGTTCAAACAGCAAAAACAGGGCTATTTGATGCCACACAGCTTGAGTAGAATCTGCTCGAGATCGCCCCATGGCATGAGCTGCGAGTCGATCACTTCCAGTCGAGATTCAAAGCCATCAAGCGTAATTTCGTTCACAGACACGACTTGATTCGCCACATTGAATGCGTAGCAACCTTGGTCGGTGTTCACGACAGCTTTTACACGCTCGGCCGTTAGATCTGACAACATAGAGAATAGCGCATCGAAGTCGAACTTATGCTCTGCGCCAAACAACCAACCACAACTGAAATAGCCCTGTCCTTTATTCTCTTTACGGATGAAAGCTTCACCAGGAGGAAGTTGGAATTGAGGCTCTTGTTCAGCGTGATCGTGATGATGCGCTTCAATATGAGAGGAAGCACTGCCGTATACTCTTTCAATGCCTAACACTTCCAATGGCACTTCACCATCGTGAATTAGCTTATGGAAGACTTTTGCTGGCGTTTGATCCGTCACCCAATCATTGAACACATCGATGTCTTCAGAATGAACAAGGTCAACCTTAGTACCAAGAATCACATCTGCACTATTTAGTTGATCATTAAAATTCTGATTCGAGGTGTACTTTTCATTAGACAGATTTCGTGGGTCAACCAAACCAAGCGTCGCTTTTAAATCGACATATGGTGTGTACTGATCGGAAGTCAGTGTCGCTATAACCTGTTTAGGGTGACCAAGCCCTGTCGGCTCAATCAATAAACGGTCTGGCTTTTGGCGAAGTAAGGCATTAATACCCACTGACATAGGCACGCCCGCAGTACAGCACATGCATCCACCCGGCACTTCTTTAATCAAAGCGCCTTGATCTGTCATCAATGCACCGTCAATGCCGATTTCCCCGAATTCATTAACCAGAACAGCCCAGTTTTCATTCTCAGGTTTATTTTTTAGCAGGTTCAAGATGGCTGTCGTTTTACCAACACCCAAGAAACCCGTAATGATGTTTGTAGGAACTTTTTTAGTCATATCAGTTCTCCTTTTTAAGGGAGTATATACTCAATCACCAAAAAGTTGACCCCAATCGATTGTTTACACTGAGATTCGTTAATAGAGGTTGGCGCGAAAATAATCAGAAGAGATAAAGCAGTAGAAGCGGAATGAGGAAATGGGATGCTCCAGACGAACTAAAGGCGTACTTACTCAGTACGCCTCACCCTCGTTACTCAATCGTGAGTTCGCGAATCAGGAAGCCTTAAATATCGACCTGAACATTTAACGAGGAACTAAAACTTTGTTTCTGAATCCATCCAAATTGTGTGTAAAACCTCACTTCTCCTTGCGGTTCGTTATGTTGCTTTACAATTTAACTATGGTTCATTTTTGGGGATATTCAAGCCACCACCAGAGAATCGATCAAAATTGTGACGGCGATTCCACAATTGCCCATAGATTCCATTTATGTAACACGTACATTCCATAAATGAAATTCAACTTTTCATCTTTGCTGCTATAGGATATGCAGAGGACGCGTATAATTTATGACAACCCCGCCTTAACCCATTCAGGAGCCTTATCTCAATGACCAGAAGAGAGAAAATTAAGCAATCCTTATTAGCCAAAATGCCAAGGGATGCTATTAATCAATTTCTCTCAAGAGATAAGACACCCGCTTCCGTTCTCTTTCTTTCTTGTATTGTAGGTGTACTTGCTGGCGTAGTGGGTACCTATTTCGAAGTCGCGGTTCATTTCATCACAGAAACTCGTACCGATTGGCTTAAAGATGAAATCGGTAGCTATTTACCCCTTTGGTTGGCCGCTTTCCTTATTAGTGCTGCATTTGCCTTTATTGGTTACTTCCTCGTTCACCGCTTTGCTCCAGAGGCTGCAGGCTCAGGCATCCCCGAAATTGAAGGTGCGATGGACGGTATGCGCCCTGTTCGATGGTGGAGAGTATTGCCAGTAAAATTCTTTGGCGGTATGGGCGCATTAGGCTCTGGTATGGTTTTAGGCCGTGAAGGGCCAACCGTTCAAATGGGCGGCAGTATCGGTCGTATGGTCACTGATATCTTTCGAGTCAAAGACGATGACACTCGCCACTCACTGTTGGCTTCAGGTGCCGCTGGTGGCTTAGCCGCCGCATTTAACGCACCACTGGCAGGAATCATGTTTGTGGTTGAGGAGATGAGACCACAGTTTCGCTACTCACTCATATCAATCAAAGCTGTCATCATCTCAGCAGTTTCAGCCAACATTGTATTTCGTTCTATCAATGGCCAATCTGCCGTTATCACAATGCCTCAGTACCAGCCGCCTGAACTCGACGCACTTTGGTTATTCTTATTATTAGGTGTGTTGTTCGGCCTGTTTGGTGTGATTTTCAATAAACTGATTACGCTTTCCCAAGACCTGTTTGTGGCGATCCACAAGAATGACCGTAAACGCTACTTGATGACAGGCACCCTACTTGGCGGTTGCTTTGGCTTGTTGCTCCTTTATATACCTGAATTAACTGGTGGTGGTATTGGTATCATCCCGAACATCACGAATGGCAGCTACAGCGCCAATGTGTTGTTGTTGATTTTCTTAGGCCGAGTCCTCACTACCCTGCTTTGTTTCGGCTCTGGTGCGCCAGGCGGTATCTTTGCACCAATGCTTGCGCTAGGAACACTCTTTGGTTATGCGTTCGGGCTTATCGCAGCGGCATTCTTTCCCGAACTGAATATTGAACCGGGTATGTTTGCAATTGCTGGCATGGGAGCATTATTTGCCGCCACCGTGCGAGCGCCTATCACTGGCATACTGTTGGTTATCGAAATGACCAATAACTACTACCTGATCCTGCCGTTGATCATCACCTGCTTAGGTGCGGTAATCATTGCTCAAATGTTAGGTGGGCAGCCAATTTACAGTCAACTGCTTAACCGTACGCTGAAAAACGAAAAACTAAGACAACAAGATCTCCCTCAACAAGAGGAAGTACGTTAATTACAAATGACTCATGAAACAAAAGCACACATTCAACGTGCTTAATCTCCCGATTCCGTATCAAAATCAAAAAAGCAAACGTTAAACTTGGTATCATCCACTCAAAATTAGTTGAGTGCCCTCAAAATCTATTGATGGAAGACCTACACACTCTAACTAAGGCAAATAGTCCAATATTCTGTAATTAACTAAGTCGGAGCAAGTCGTTGAACTGGAGAAGATTAACCCAAGTAAAAAATGTGCCGCCATCTCAGGCGTCTTTAGCACTTGGCGTTATTGGGTTAGGACAAGCTTGGGCGTTATATATCCCGGGCATTGGTGAGATAATTCGTCCCTACCTCGCTGCATTCGGCGCGCTATTATTGCTGCCTGTTTTACTGCGCTATTTAACGAGCTTTAATACCTTCCTTAATGATATTCGCCACCCGTTAAGCGGAAGCTTGATGGCACCAATGAGCATGGCTTTACTGATTCTGTGCGACTATTTAGCCGAGATATCGCCAGCTATCGCCTACCCAGTTTGGTTCTGCGCGCTATTGCTGCACTTTACCATGATGGTGTTGTTCTTCAGTTTTCAGATCATCAACTTCAAAATGTCGAACATTGTACCGAGTTGGTTTCTGTATCCGGTCGGTTTGATCAGCAGTTCCTTAGCTGGCACACAGTTCGGGCACACCGTATTTTCAGAAACACTTGCGGTCACTTGTATTGGTATCTATTTCCTTATGTTGCCAGTGGTGTTGTACCGCTTGGTGTTCGAAGGCAATCTTCCTCGCCGAGCAAGACCAACACTCGCTATCATGGCAGCTCCGGTTAACTTATCTTTAGCCGCTTACTTGGTTAACTTCGACAACCCAGACCCGATTCTAACAGGTGCATTGGCGGGCATTGCCATCACCATGACTTTGTTGATTTACTTGTGTTACATCCGCCTGATGCGTTTGAAGTTCCAACCTTCGATTGCTGCCGTCACCTTCCCATCTGTGATCAGCGCTATTGCCATGCATCGTCTAACTACATTTTTCGGCGCGGAATACCCACAATGGTATTGGCTACACAAGTTTGGTTTCTTTGAGCTAACCATCGCCACCATTCTAGTGATTTGGGTTGCCGGTGGTTACGTAAAAATGTACTGGCCTGAGTTTTTCGATTCCGACTACATGTCCAAGAAGATGAAACGTTCTTAGATAGAAGCGAAAAGATCTTAGCTGAACCATCGTGTTCTGCAGTAGTCGATGATGTCAGACAAAACCAACCAAACCCAAAAATGCCTCACACTGTGAGGCCTTTGAATAGGCAAGGTATTAATAGTTCAGGCGAGTGTTACTAGAAATGCCGAGACCTATTAGAAGTTAGCGTGAGGGCCGAATACTTCGTAGTGAACGCGTGAACGGTCAACTTTCATTGCATCTAGCTGCTCTACGATATTCTTCATGAAACCAACAGGACCACAGATGTAGAAATCGCTCTCTTCAAAGCCTTTAGTATCAGAGATAGACGCTAGATCCATTTGACCTTGATGCGTGTTTTCACATGCAGATTCATCTTTGTTCATGTACCACGTTTTCGCTTCCCAACCTTTGTCGGCAACAATATCTTTAACACGAGTCGTGAAAGAGTGTTGGCCTACGTTCTCACAAGCGTGAAGGTAAAGTACTGGCTCGTTTTTATCTTCCGTGTTTAGGAACTCAAGCATAGACTGCATTGGCGTTACACCAACACCTGCAGAGATAAGTGTTACTGGCTTGCTGCGCTCTTGATACATGAAGTCACCCGCTGGTGCGTATAGGCTAACCTCATCACCAACAGCAACCGTATCGTGTAGGTGGTTAGATACAACGCCTTGTGTCTCTTGGCCTTGTCCTTCACGTTTAACAGAAATACGGTATTGCTTGCCGTTTGGCTTATCAGACAGTGAGTATTGACGAATCTCGCTGTATTGAGAGCCTTCTGGTTTCACTTCGATACCGATGTATTGACCTGGTGTGTAATCCAGAACTTCACCGCCGTCTTTTGGCTGAAGGATAAAGCTTGTTACTAGCGCTGACTCTTCGATTTTGTCTGCAATCACAAACGCACGCGCTGCTTCCCAACCACCAACAGCTTGCTTACGCTGTAGGTAAAGTTCAGCTTCACGATCGATGAATACTTGCGCCAAGAATAGGTAAGCGGCTGTCCATGCTTCTTCCACTTCTGGAGTAAAGGCGTCAGCAGCTAGTTCACGTAATGTCTCAATCAGGTGCAAACCAACAATTTGGTAGTGCTCTGGTTGAATGTTAAAGCTTGTGTGTTTCTGAGCAATACGTTCAACGGCAGTTGTTAACGCTGCTAGATTTTCAATGTTCTTTGCATATGCCGCGATAGCTTCAAACAGTGCTACGCCTTGGCGACCTGTTCTTTGGTGAGTCATATTGAAGATATCTTTCAACTCAGGGTTATGCGTGAACATACGTTGATAAAAATGCTGAGTTAAAGCTGGGCCTGCGCTCTCAAGTAGAGGAATAGTAGATTTGATGATTTCGATATGTGCATTGTTAAGCATGAATTTACTCCGAACACTGAGCCTTATGACCTATATGTCATTTTGACTACTAAAAATTAAGAATGACTTATCGATTTTCTGAAACCTTAGTTATTTTTAGAAACTGAGTTATTTTGACTCGTTTTCATTTCAAAAAATCGCGAAACCTGATTAATGCAACCTGATTGATTGAGATCAAGAATAGTCTGTTTAATCAGCGCTATAATTGGGCTTCTCTGTATCTTCTGCACAATCAGTGCCAACTTTATCAATCCCCGTCATTACTGGTTTTCTTCTCAAAACTCATCTTATAAAAATGTCAAAAAGACCTTTTTTTTAAGTCAATAAGACTCTATTATGTAGATAAACACACACAGTTAGAGTTTTTTATGCAAGATATCTCCGCATCTACCCTCATGGAAATGACCATTGGCCTCGCAAGTGGTGTCAACGATCAAGATCGTTTCAATCGCCTGATCGATGCCATTCGCAAAACCATAACGTGTGATTGTGTCGCGCTTTTAAGCCTTCAAGGCGACACGCTAGTACCTATCGCAATGCAAGGGCTCAGCCGAGATACGTTCGGTCGTCGCTTTATCATTTCAGAACACCCACGGTTTGAAGAGATCTGCGCGTCTCGCTCTCCTGTTCGTTTCGATGCTGACAGCTCCTTACCCGATCCTTTCGATGGTTTGCTTATTGACCATGATGGCGATTTACCAATGCATGCTTGTATGGGCTTGCCTTTGCTATTTGGCGAAAAGCTCTTAGGTATTCTGACTCTAGACAGCTTGAAACCTGATGTCTTCGCGAATATTCCGGCGCGTAACCTTGAAGTACTGGCAGCTATTGCAGCCTCAACCATGCAGATGGCACTGACCTTCTCGCAACTTGAGCATCAAGCAAAACAGTCAAAGCAATTACTCGAAGAATTGAACGTAGAAGCGTGGGAACGTGACGGCGGTGAGTTGATTGGTAACAGTGACACCATGGTCGCGCTTAAGAACGACATCGCTGTTGTAGCTCCATCTGAGTTTAATATCTTGATTCATGGTGACACCGGGGTTGGTAAAGAGCTTGTGGCTCGCACCCTGCACCACCAATCTCAACGTAAACGTAACCCACTCGTCTACGTAAACTGTGCTGCAATTTCTGAAAACTTAGTAGAGAGTGAACTGTTTGGTCACGTTCGTGGCGCGTTCACTGGCGCAGACAAAAACCGCTTAGGTAAATTTGCTTTAGCCGATGGTGGCACACTGTTCCTTGATGAGATTGGTGAATTGCCTTTGGCCGCTCAAAGTAAGCTCCTACGTGCGCTGCAAAACAACGAAATCCAACCGGTTGGCCAAGACAACATTCAAACCATTGATGTGCGAGTATTGGCAGCGACAAACCGAGATCTAAAACAAGAAGTTGAAGACGGTCGATTCAGAGCCGATTTGTACCACCGATTGAGTGTGTATCCTATCGCGGTGCCAGCACTGAAAGATCGTGGTGACGACATCAGCCTATTAGCGGGTTTCTTCTTAGAACAAGCGCGTCGTAAGCTTGGTATCAACCAAGTTAAGTTCCGCTCCGACGTTCTTTCTTTCCTAAACCGTTATGGTTGGCCGGGTAACGTGCGTGAACTTGAGCATGTGATCAGTCGTTCCGCATTGAAAGCGTTAGCGCGCAGCACCAATAAAAACCTGGTGACAATCACCAAGGAAGATTGTGGTCCTCTAGACCAAGATCAGCCAATTGCGACGACTCAGGTGAAAAACACACCATTATCGACACCAACGATCGACCTTTCTGCAGGGCTACGTGGTGCAACGGACGATTTTCAACGCAGTATCATTACTGAGGTGTTGGAAGATACCAACTTTAACTGGGCACAAGCAGGGCGAGTTCTGAAAACAGACCGAGCAAATCTGACTCGACTGTCTAAGCGTTTAGGGCTAAATGTGGCTAAGTCTCATACGATCGAACGGACAAAATAGATATTAGCGGTTTGTTGCGAGCATCTGACAAAACTTGTGTATATAATGCTGCAAATTGTAACGCTAATTTTAAATATGTAGAGAGAGTTATGAAGTTTATCCGTTGGTTCTTAGGTCGTGTCATCTTGTTATTGAATTTTGTTTTCAGCCCACGTGGTGTGAAGCGTTCTCAAGAAGAACAAAGCAAAGTAAATGAGCAAGCAAAAACGCACACGTTATACCAATTCGAAGCGTGCCCATTTTGTGTGAAAGTGCGCCGCGCGATGAAACGTCAGTCGGTTCAATTTGAACTTCGTGATGCAAAAAACAACGAGCAACACCGTGCTGAGCTTGAAGCTGGCGGCGGTCGTGTGAAAGTGCCTTGTCTACGTATCGAAAAAGACGGTAAAACTGAGTGGATGTACGAATCTTCAGATATCGTGACTTACTTAGAAAAGCAGTTTGCATAAGCAATAAAGCAACAAAAGTCAGATACAAAAAATCCCTCGAATGTGAGGGATTTTTTATGTCTGTTATTTGGCGTTAATCGCTTCAAATTGGGCGCGAAAGTTCAAACGACTACTTCGTGACAATCAGCATCAATTCAACACGGCGGTTACACGCCTTGCCTTGCGCAGAAGCGTTCGTACAAGCTGGAACATACTCACCGAAGCCACGAGTATAGATGGAACGACTTGATACGTAGTTACTCTCTAATCGAGCCTTCACTTCTTTTGCTCGCTGCTCTGAAAGCGGATCATTGATTCGATCTGTGCCCGTGTTATCGGTGTGCCCTTCAATCACCACATCAATATCTTGGCGTTGAGCAAGGTAGCTGCCTAGCGTATCTAGCCATTGATTATACGCTGGCTCAGGGAATGCTGAACCTGTTTTAAAGTTCACGTGCTGCTCAAGCTTTACCATCACATGGTTACCCGGCAACACTTCAAAATCGATGCGGTTTTGTCTTAAAAAGACTTCCAGTGGGTCGTTAGTCGAAACGCCACGTCCGTAGTTGGTCGTGATGGTTCTGTGTTGATGAGTGCTACTCTGGATAGAGTACCCACGATTGCTTGCTACATGAGTCGTTTGAACCACACCCCATTCAGGATGCATCAAGTCGTAATCGGTTTGTGGTGCAGTCTCTAGCATGTCACCGCCAAGTAAGTCAGTTGGTGACGTGGCTTCACACCCAGCCAAAGCTATGCTTAACATTATCGCTAAATATCTCATTACTTCACCAACCACTCATGCAGATAAACCATTCACTAATGTCTATATCGGCACCGAGGGAAAAACTTTAGACGAAAAGAAAGCAGAACCCAAAAAAGTGCTGTTGATCACAGTTAACCGTCTACTAGCTTGTCTTCAGCCGCTAGTTCGAACTGTTTGCATTTATTTACCTTATAATTGTTTTCCAATTCGTACTAAATAGTTAGAATCTCACGACTTCTCAACGCTAGAGCAAACATTATGTTTAAACCATTTACTAAATTCATCACAGCACTCGCTGCCGTACTCATTATCGCGGGTTGTAGTGAAACAGACGAGCCACAAAAAGGCGTTCAATACGAAGCGCTTCCTACTGCTCTAACAGAATTTAACTTGTCTCCGATCACTGAAATCTTCTCTCTTAACTGTGGTCACTGCCGTCAAATGGAAAGTGCCATTCCAGAGATTGAATCTCTAACAGACCAAACTATTGGCAAGATGCACGTGACGTTCAACGAAAGCGCTCAAATCAGCGCAATGATCTACTACACAGCAGTGATGCAGCTTGATGCGACGCCTGACCACGCATTCATGGACGACCTATTTGGTGCCGTTCAAATGGGTGCAGATGCAACACCTGAGCAGCGTCAACAAGCACTAGAGACAGCGTTTACTTCTCGTGGTTTGGTTAGCCCATACCAGCTGAATAAAGAACAGCAAGTCGCTCTTTTCGACTACGTTAAGCAAGCAGAAGAGATCTCAGTAAAAGGTCAGATCAACTCAGTACCAACCTTTATCATCAACGGTAAATACCAAGTACTAACAGCAGGTCACCAAGACGTTGCTGGCATTGCAAAAACGATCAACTACCTTTTGACTCAACCATAATCACGGCTTTAGTCAACTGATTAACACATTTTGTATTAACTACGAAATTCAGCACTCAATATAAATAGGTTTTACTATGTCTAAATTTGTCATCCCGGTCATTGTCTTTCTTTTGGCGGGTTTCATGATTTACCGTACTTGGACGAATCATAAGTCTGGCGGAGAAAACTTCGAACAAGGCCAACAATTTCTAATTGAAAACGGCACTAAAGAAGGCGTGATTACGACTGAAAGCGGTCTTCAATACCTTGTTCTTGAAGAAGGTACAGGCACAGAGCACCCAACTAAGAACAGCAAAGTAACGGTTCACTACCACGGTACGCTAATCGACGGCACTGTTTTCGACAGCTCTGTTGAGCGCGGCGAGCCAATCTCATTTGCTCTTAAGCAAGTAATTAAAGGCTGGCAAGAAGGTTTGACTTACATGGTTGAAGGCCAAAAAGTTCGTCTATTTATTCCAAGCACTCTAGCTTACGGTAAAGGCGGTTCAGGCCCTATCCCACCATCATCGACTCTGATTTTTGATGTAGAACTCATCTCTATCAAATAATCGAAGTTACTGATTTAAGCCCCAACATACGCGCTATGTCGGGGCTTTTTTATATCTGAACATTTGAAGCCTCTTTAGATATTGAGCTATTTAGCTACTGTAACAACGACCAAATATACCCTCGAAAACCGACCACTAGACGACTGGTCTAATTTAACTTATAGTACCGCCCATGAACGAAAAAACGAATGACACACGCCTGCATGTTTTAGATGTTGGCTACCAATTAATAGTGAACAACGGCTTTAACGGCGTTGGCTTATCGCAATTGCTTAAAGAAGCGGACGTGCCGAAAGGGTCGTTTTACCACTACTTTAAATCGAAAGAGCAATTTGGCGAGGCTCTGATCCAGCACTATTTTGAGACCTACATCAGCAGAGTTGAAACTATTTTGGTTCATGGTGAAGGCAACCATTACCAGAGAATTGTCAGTTATTTCACTCGATGGTCACAGATTGAAAACGGCACCTGCAATGCTCATAAATGCTTGGTCGTTAAACTCAGCGCGGAAGTTTCTGATCTTTCTGATCCTATGCGCCAAGCGCTATTAAAGGGTGCAGAAAAAGTGACGAATACCATCGAACAGTGCATTGTCGGCGGTATTGAAGATGGCTCCATAAAGGTTGAAGAGAGCCAAGAAGCAGCTCAGAACCTATACTCAATGTGGTTAGGTGCCAGCTTATTGAGCAAGCTGAGCCAAAGCTCACATAGCTTACAGTCAGCTTTGAGCCTTACCGAACGAATTTTAAAAGGTGAAAGCTAATAACGCGCAGCGCGCTTTATTGGCTTTAACTTAAAAAAATCACCCGCCCTCTTATCAATTTGATGACGGCGGGATTTTTAGACAACAAGACTAGACGACTGGTCTAATTCTAAATGTATAAAATACACAATTAAGGACATCCAATGACTCAACAAGACAATCGCCGAATCGTATTGGCTTCTCGCCCAGTTGGCGCACCGACTCAAGACAACTTCCGTTTAGAGACAATAGCTGCGCCAAGCATCAAAGACGGCGAGATGTTACTTCGCTCAGTTTACCTTTCTCTAGACCCCTACATGCGTGGTCGTATGAGCGATGCTAAATCTTACGCAGACCCTGTCGAGATTGATGAGGTGATGGTTGGCGCAACCGTATGTCAGGTTGAAGAATCAAACCACGCTGATTACGAAATTGGCGAGTGGGTACTGGCTTACACAGGTTGGCAAGATCTTGGTGTGTCTAACGGTGAAGGCCTTATCAAACTAGGTAAAGAACCAACGCACCCTTCTTACGCGCTTGGCATCATGGGTATGCCTGGTTTTACTGCTTACATGGGCTTGCTTGATATCGGCCAACCTAAAGAAGGCGACACGCTAGTCGTTGCAGCAGCAACAGGTGCTGTAGGCGCAACCGTTGGACAAATCGGCAAACTAAAAGGTTGTCGTGTTATCGGCGTTGCAGGCGGTCAAGAGAAGTGCCAATACGCGAAAGAGGTTCTTGGCTTTGATGAATGTATTGACCACAAAGCTGACGACTTCGCAGAGCAACTGGCTAAAGCGTGTGACAAAGGCATCGATGTTTACTTTGAAAACGTTGGCGGCAAGGTATTCGATGCAGTAATGCCTCTTCTAAACACAGGCGCTCGTATCCCTGTTTGCGGTCTTATCTCGCAATACAACGCGACATCACTTCCTGAAGGCCCAGATCGCATGTCTAGCCTAATGGGTATGCTGCTTGTTAAAAGAATTAAGATGCAAGGTTTCATCATCTTTGATGACTACGCGCACCGTTACAACGAGTTTGCTGTTCAAATGACAGAATGGCTATCTCAAGGCAAGATGCACTATCGTGAGCACCTGGTTGAAGGTCTAGAGAATGCGCCACAAGCATTCATGGGCCTTTTGGAAGGTCAGAACTTCGGTAAGCTTGTTATCAAAACGAACGAAGCTAAATAAATTCAATAAACTGAACCCGTTAACTAGGTAGAATCATGATTACTTTGCATCACCTAAATAAATCGCGCTCAAAGCGCATCATCTGGCTATTGGAAGAGCTTGGGGTAGATTACCAAATCAAACCCTACCAACGAGACAGTGTCACTTTTCTTGCACCACCAGAACTCAAATCCATTCACCCATTGGGTAAATCTCCTGTCATTGAAGACGATGGCGTCGTGATCACTGAATCTGGTGCTATCACGGAATACCTAATCGACAAATACGGTCAGGGTAAGTTCGCACCTACACGCGGCACCGCAGACTACGTTGAGTATTCGCAATGGCTTCACTTCGCTGAGAGTTCAGGTATTTTGCCAATGCTGCTTAAGATCTTTGTAATGAAGGACGGCTGTGAAACTAACTTCCTAGGCGGTTATGCAGACGACGAAAACCAAAAGATCCTCACTTACGTGAATAATGCACTTGAAGGCAAAACCTACTTGGTTGCAGACACACTAACAGGTGCAGATTTTATGATGTCGTTCATCGTAGAAATCGTTGGGAACTTTGGCGCAACTGCGCTCTACCCAAACATTGCTAAATACGGTGAACTTTTAACAAGCCACCCTGCTTACCAAAAGGCTGAGCAAGTAGAGCTAGAACACTCGAACTGATCGAGTTTCACTCAAACTCGTGCTTGCTAGGGTAAACACAAGAAACTAAATGAAGCCAAAGCCGATTTATCTTCTGCTTTGGCTTCTCATTTGTCTTCATTTCGACAACAATACCGAACTCTAACTGAACAGCCATAGAGTTTGATCTTAATGCCAGCAAACCTCGCTCAATACACACCTCTGCACCTAGCAAACACGAATGTAGATTTAGCGCTATCGAATCGCTTTACGTTTCCGTATTACTATACGCCGCACCCTGTGTGTGAATTCGCTATGCTGCAGCTTCAGCAATCACTTGTCGACTATGGTGTGAATGAAAACTCGCAAGGTAATCTCTATGCTGTGCTTCTTGTTCAGAATCCAACAACACAAGAGTTAGGCTACCTTTCTGCGTTTTCGGGCTTGCAGTTAGATCCGGCTTTGGCCTCTCAGTTAAACAACATTCACTTTGTTCCACCAGCCTTTGACTCAGAACAGTTTCAATCTCAAAACAGTGCGAACCTTGCTCGCCAGTTGCAACTTGTGGACGACATAGAAAAGCTACAACAATCGCACAACCTAGACGCATTATTGGCTGAACTTGAAGAGTTAAAAATCAAATCAGCACAAGCCATCGAAGCCTTTCAGTTAGCAATGGCCGCGAACAAAGCCCAACGTTGCGAACTCAGAGAGCAAGCCAATCAAGAAAAAGCATTAGGGAATCTAGAGTCAGCGGCAAACTTGCTCAAACAACTGGGTAATCAAAGTAGCCAAGAGAAACGTGACCTAAAAGCACTTCGTATTGAGTGGAAACAGAAGATCGCAGAGCGCCAATCACAAGTTGATTTGATTGAAAGCGAACTGAAAAACCGTAAGCAAGATCACCAAGCAGTTTCACAGCAGTTGGAAACTCAACGTCTCTCTCACTATCGCTTTATCGATCAAGCCAAGCAATCTAAGAATTTACTCGAGTTGCTCGATGGCAAAGACGCTCTTGAAGGCTCTGGTGAATGCTGCCTACCTAAGTTGCTTAACTTTGCGTTTGAACACGGGTTCAAGCCGTTAGCTTTGTCTGAATTTTGGTGGGGATTACCGCCTACAGATATCATTCGACAACACGCAAACCTCTACCCTGTTTGTCAGAGTAAAAGCTTTGAGATCCTCGAACACCAGCTAAGTGGCATAGAGCTAGAAGATAACCCGCTTATCGTGAACCCTGCTGTAGGTAAGTCTTTTGATATTGTTTATGAAGACGACGAGATCGTGGTCGTCAATAAGCCTGAAGAGTTCTTGTCGGTTCCCGGTAAGTTCATCGAAGATTCAGTTTATACCCGCATAAAAGCGCGTTACCCGGATGCGACTGGTCCTTTGATTATCCATAGGTTGGATATGTCGACGTCAGGTTTGTTGATCTTGGCGCTCACGGCGGAATCAAACAAGCATATTCAGAAGCAGTTCATTAATAGAACCGTAGAGAAACGCTACACCGCTTTGTTAGATGGCGAGATAACGGGCGAATCTGGCAATATCAGCCTTCCTTTGCGCGGCGACATCACGGACAGACCAAGACAACTGGTTTGTCACCAACACGGCCGAAATGCAGAGACCCATTGGCAAGTGGTTAGCACTCACAATGGCAAAACCAAGGTTCACTTGTACCCTAAAACAGGGCGAACCCACCAGCTGCGAGTGCACTGTGCTCATCCATTAGGGCTTGCTGTACCTATTCGTGGTGACGACTTATACGGATACAAACGCGAGCGCTTACACCTGCACGCTGGCTACTTAAAGTTGATTCACCCGACAACCGGTGAATGGATGGAGTTTGAAGTGCCTTCCGAGTTCTAAACTCTAACTTATCGAGCTAAGACTCTTATCTCACTCAATATTTGATCTCATAAAACGCATCAAGGTTCTACAACTGCTTAAGGTATAGAACCCTGATATTTAATTTTAATGTGATTATCACAGTACATTAACGTACTTTAGTTACTGAGTTCAATACTGCAGACGCCTAGCCCATCACATCTTTGCGCTGGTCAACACATTCGAAAGAGCCCATTTCGAACTCGCGACAGATCCATGGTCGGTTTTCGTAGATAGTACACATCAGTGTTTCTCTATCTACCGCAGAACACCAGCCGTCGTCTAAGCGCTTCATGGTTTCACCGCCCCATTCATCATAAGCGATGTGCTCTTCAGGTACGCCCGTATCTGTGATGATCATAACCTCTAAACGACAACAGCATGCCTGACAATTTGCACAGGTTACTTCGGGTTCGGTTACGTTCTTTATCTCTATCGTCATAAGTGACTACACTGCTAAATTTTGCGTATAGTAATCGAAACCGCCCGCTACGGCTAATAAAGATAGTGCGGCGCGGGGTTTTCATTGATGTAGAAATAACAAAGGGCGCTGTGATTCACTCACAGCACCCATAATATTTCGACTTTTCAGCGCGGCTTATCGCCACAGGCTCTACTTAGAACAGGCTCGCGAAGAACAGCTTAACGTAGTCCATTAAACGTTTGAACAAACCGCCCTGCTCAACCGCTTCAAGCGCGATCAAAGGCTGAGTTTGAACATCTTCACCATCAACAGTGTAATGAACCACACCTAGAGTTTGACCTTCTGCAATCGGCGCTTTCAGTTCAGAGTTAAGCTCGATAGATGCAGTCAGCTTTTTACTGTCCGACTTAGGCAGCGTAATGAACGTGTCTTCTGCCACACCTAGTTTCAATGTGTCTTGCTCACCAAACCATACCTTCTCTTCAGCCACTTGATCGCCGCCTTTGTGCGGGTTTAGTGTATCGAAGAAACGGAAACCATAGCTCAACAGCTGTTTGCTGTCTGACTCACGGCTCTTAACGCTTGATGCGCCCATCACAACCGCGATAAGTCTCATCTCGCCTTGTGTCGCTGAACTCGCCAAACTGTAGCCAGCACCAGAGGTGTAGCCCGTTTTCATGCCATCAACGGTTAAGCTTCTATCACGCAACAAGCCATTACGGTTGTGTTGAGTGATACCGTTGTAACTGAAAGAGCGTTCGCTGTATAAGCCATACACATCCGGTAAATCACGAATAATGGCACGACCGAGTAGCGCGATATCATAAGGAGTCGAATAGAGATCGTCAGCGTCTAAACCATGTGCATTGGCAAAATGGGTGTTTTCTAGCTTCAGAGAGGTCGCCCAAGAGTTCATCAGGTCGACGAATGCATCTTGCGAGCCCGCAACGTGTTCTGCTATCGCAACACTTGCATCGTTACCTGATTGAATAATCAACCCACGGTAAAGATCCATCATTGCTACATCGGTATTTACTTCGATGAACATTTTTGAAGAGTCTGGGAAGTTCTTCGCCCACGCATTTTCGCTGATTCGTACCTGATCATCAGCAGAGATGTTGCCTCGCTTCATCTCTTGACCTGCCACATAGCTGGTCATCAGTTTGGTCAAGCTTGCTGGGTTTAACTTCGTATGTGCGTTTTTTTCTACCAGCACATCACCAGAATTAAAATCAATTAACACATACCCTTTTGCGCCTAGGCTAGGTGGGCTTGGTACTATAGAAGGTGCTGCGATAGCTGCATTACTTACCATCGCGGCGTTACTTACAATGAATATACTTAATAGAGGGAGAGAGTATTTGGAAAACAGTTTCATTGAATCAAACCTAAGTTAACGTTTTGAGCAGTATAGACAAATGCTAGCAAAAGAAGCGCGAACTTTACGTTGCTTTACGTATTTGTACCATTCGTTACAAATAAAAAAGTATAATCTGCGATCTGACCATATTTTCCACAACTAATATTTACTCCACGAATGCATTCAACGCCTAATGCTATCGCTCAGGCATGCGTCTAAATAACATTTCAACAAAGCCAGTAATACGCTGTTTGCTCTCGCTTGGCTCTAAATCAGGTTGGATGCCAGACTGTGCTAATGCTTGCCATTGTACGACCTCTGAGTTAGGTACGAAAAACGCAATGTACAACGACCCTTTCTCCGCGACTTTACCTTCACCATCGTAAAATGGCACACCAGTAGATAGCTTAATCGCATCGAAGATAGACTCATCGTTCAGTTCCGATTCTTCCGCTAATCCAAAGCCTACAACAACATCACCGACACCATCCTGCTTTAACTGATAACCTTTACTTGAGAGCTGTTCTTGAATCGAATCACGCACTAAATCGGTTACCACGGTTTCATCGTATTTTTGAGAAAGGTAAACCTTTTCTGACTCAGGGTGCCAGGAGTACGTCATCACGCCGTGTTTCATGAAACCAAAGTCACCGCTAGTGACCACACCATAATTGTGTGTGGGTGGTATTTCTTGCGTAGAGCATGCGGTCAGCCCAATAGCCATCAAAGCCAATAGTGCTGCTTTTTTTATGCTTTTTGTTGCACAAATGGATCGTTTTATCATTCGAGGCTTCCTTACCTATATAAGAATAACTATCAATTCAATCTCCAACATAAATAGTAATTATGTTAATAGAAAGGTCATTAAACGTTTGCGTAATCGCTAACCTTCACCTCTGTCTGTTTTGGGGGTTTAATCACAAAAACAGAGTTGGTATAGTTCTCCCCGTTAAACAAAACCAGACCATTCGAGGCACGGAGCTTCCTCAATCATCTCATGAAGAGAAGAATTGGTACCGACAAAGTATCGGCAAATTTAAGAGGGTCAAACAATGGAATTCAATATGGTTGAAATTTTAGGTTACGCTGCGTCTATTATGGTCGCAATTTCATTAACAATGAAAGATATCGTTCGTCTGCGTGTCCTTAACTTTATTGGCTGTGCACTCTTCACAGCATACGGCATCATGATTGACGCATGGCCAGTTGCAGCCACCAACGGCTTTATCGCTTGTGTAAACATCTACTTCCTTGCAAAAATGCAAAAGGAAAAAAAAACGGAAGCGATGAAAGCAGCGAAAGCTTAAATTAACGATTAGCCTTTCAAATAATTCTGAAAAAGCCCAAATAGAGCGATCTATTTGGGCTTTTTTGTGTTTGTCGTTCTCAAGAGCTCGATTTGTGTGAACAAAACTTTTCAATTCAATGAGGCTTTCAACCGATCACATGTAAGCAACGTGATATTCGTTCTCTCGATACGCTTGAGTGTTGTTACGTCCACTCTCTTTTGCTTGATAAAGCGCTTTGTCGGCTTTATCGATAGCGGTTTCAATGTCAGTCAGTGCTTGAGCATGGCAACAACCAGCGCTGATTGTTACTGGCGACACTAAGCCTTGAAGTTGCTCAACACATAACCGTAACGCCTCTGATAATTCGAATAACTCATGTTCATCACAATCAAACGTCACCAAAATAAACTCTTCACCGCCATAGCGTGCAATCAAACGACGACGGTTAATAAATCTCTTCAGTGATTTTGCGACCTCACAGATAACCCTATCGCCTTGAGCATGACCATATTGATCGTTCACCCGCTTGAAATGGTCAATATCCAGCAAAATGACACCGACATTTGTTAGCGGATAAGGCGACCTTTGAGTAATTTTCAGTTTTAGCTGCTCGATAAAACTCCGTCGGCTAGGAAGGCCTGTGAGGTAATCGAGGCTCGCAACATCCAATATTTTGAGATGACGATGCCGCAGGTAAAGCACCAGAACAACAATGATACTCAGTAGACTAACAACCAACGTCATCAAACTTGCCAACAATAAGCTGTGGTTCTTGTTGAGCTCTTGTTCTAAGACACCAGCAGAAATAACCCAATTAAGATACGGATAAAACTTGTAGAAGATGTTTTTACTCGTCGTGCCATCTGCCGTAGAGATAGAGTATCTAAAGTGACCTTCAGGTTCATCGACGACTTTATCGATAAGCAACTCTGAAGAGTCATCAATCAAGGTTTTTAAGTGCTCGTGTTCAAAGTTAGGTTGAAGGACTAACGTGCCTTGTAAATCAACGATATATACATAGCCACTATCGCCATACGAGTACTTTCTCAATTTGTCTTTAAGTGCTTCGAGATCAACCAGGTACATCAGTTCATCTTTATAGGTGGTCGCCACCAATGTATTGCCACTCGGTAGCCTCACTGAATATGCGACCTTCGCACGCTTGCCAACTTCATGTGGATTGGCGTGCGAGTATTGGGTCATTCCAGACTGTAAGCTCAGTTGTTGTTGAATATGGGTTAAATGCGCGCGATTTTTCCCTTGTAAAAACGGGTGATATAGATGAATACCTTGTGGTGACATCAGGTAGATATAACCAGACTCTCCAATCACCAATTCGTTGGCAATTCGAATGACTTCTTCAACTTCTTGTTCTGGAGAGACACGCAGTGCGTGAGAGGCGACGGTATCAGTCACACCTTTTAGATAGGTTTTGATCGCTTCGTTGACTGTGGTGTCTACGATGTCGTAACTCGCGTTCACAATAGTACGAAAGAAGAATTGGTTGGAATCTAATAATGATTCTTTCGTCCGGTTGAATTGAACAGCAGAGAGGATCAGAGAAACTACGGCCAGCACAATTGAGAAACTAAGAATGTATTTACGTCTGACTTTCAAGATTACCCCATAGCTTTCTAATTTTAGGTAACGCTATTTTTTGTTATAGGCAGACTGTTTTATATCATACTTATCTTTTTTACTGAACGAGTGTCGATATTCTGAGAGGTTTCTATACGCAATCTGTGACTTATAGCAAAAACGCCGAACTGGATTCAGTTCGGCGTTTTAATTTTACGCTTCAGTCATGTATTTAAATCAAACTAAGGTATTGATAAATAAACTTAAAATCATTCTCATTCGTTATCTATGAATACATAATCTAGCGTTAGATTAAGAACAAACCTGAGTCCAGCTACCATCACTGCCCGGTTCAGAACTTGTCCACCAGTTTGCTTGGTAAATACTGCCGTTGTGAACCACTTGGTCACCTGTGTTTGCATGGCTTGGATTACCTGCCCAATCTTTCTGAGGTAAGTCTGGGTAAACCGCTAAACCTGCCGTATCACATGTACCTGGATTGGTGCCACCATCGCCAGGGTTACCGCCACCTGAACTGATATCACCTAATGGTAGATCTGGCTGCTCGAAGCTAAACGCGTAATCAACGCCACCGACATTCACCGCGTAGTTAGCAGGGCCAGAAATTGGCAAGTAATACACCATGTCTAACTCATACACACCGCCAGCAGGAAGCTCTTCCCATGTCGGCAACGTAAACGCCACTCGGTGCATGGTTCCATCTAGTCCACCGATGTTATCCGCGCGAGTATGACCTGAAGCAATCACGGTCAAACCACCACCCGATTGATCTTTCGCGTTATCAGGTGCAGATACTGGGATATCGAATTGGAACTCAGTTCCACCCGGAAGAGCTTGCCCTGTGTTGTTCGTGAACGTGATCTTAGGGTTGATTGGGTAGTTTTGGTCACCGACTTTGAAGCCACCAACCGATACCGCGATATCTAGCGCTTCTGTTGGAATAGCACCCGTCGCTACTTTGTTTCCATATGGTGTTGCAGACTTAAACTTATCGTAGATAGCTTTCGTCATGGTGTTACCCATGTGGAACTCACCGTTACCGCTGTTACACGCTTGTTCGGTCGTATCGATAGACGTTCGGTTGCCATTCGCATCGAGAACATAACAGTTATAATCCCCTGCTAGTTCCCAGAACATAATGCCGCCGATCTCTTTGTCGATAACGTAGTCCGCTTTCACGTCGATAGACTGTTTATCTTCTGTTGAAAGGAATACGCCCTTCTCTGCGTTCCACAACCAAGGGGCAACCGCCACACTGTCGTAGTTTCTCGTGTAAGTGCCCGTTAGAACATCTGAAGGATCATTCACAGGATCAAGCTTGTAAGCTTCAGCGTAAGAGCCCCAAATACCCTTCTCTAGGTTCTTCGCGTGCCACATAGGGTTAGAACCCGCGCCCATTTCGTTACCTTTTGGATCGGTATCGTGCCACATGTTGTCGATACCAATAGCGCCATGGCCACAGTTGTTTTTCTCGCCTTCACCCGTACCCGCTGAACATTCAGATTGGTTTGGCAGTGCTGCTCGGCCCCAAAGACCATTCTCACCACCCGTTACGCCTTGCCAACCACGAGTGTAGTAAGGCACACCGATGTTAATACGGCCTGCTGGCATAGAACCACGGAAGTAATGGTAAGCCCAATCCGTGTTCAGATAACCAATACCACCGTAAGCCGCCGTGTCGTATACGTTCCACTGCGCTAGCTCTGAATCTTTACCCGTATCAAACAAGGCTGCGTTATGACCTACGTGATCGTTCCACGCACCGTGAAGGTCGTAAGACATGATGTTTACGTAATCGAGGTACTTGGTTACATCGAATGTTTCCATACCGCGTAATAGGTAACCAGAAGAAGGCGCTGCGATCGTTAACATGTAGTGATTGCCATCTTGCGCAGACGCCGCATCGAGCTTCTCACGTAGCACTTTCATCAACACTTGGTACGAAGCCCACAGGTATTGACGACGTGGTTCCATGAAGTCTTTGTCGTATGGATTACCGGCACCCGCCATTGAGGTTGGGTATTCGTAATCGATATCTAGACCATCGAACTGGTACTTACGCAGCATTTCGACCGCTGAAGTCGCGAATGTTTCGATACCTTGATGGTTGATAGAACCATCAGCATTGGTCGTCATGGTGTAGAAACCACCATCAGCCACGCGGCTGCCATCAGTCGCGAAGTGACCACCTGTTTCAGCCCAACCACCGATTGAGATTAACGTTTTCACGCCGTGTTTTTTCTTCGCTGTCGCTAATGCACCGAAGTGACCTTTGAAGCCTAATGCCGGATCAACTTCCACACCCGGCCACTCTTTACCAACCGCTGCGTTATTTGGATCGTTTACATCACCGACGTTTACTTTGCCATCTGAACCGATGCTCACGAAAGCGTAGTTAATGTGTGTGAGTTGTTCCCAAGGAATATCATTTACTAGGTAAGCAGCTTGTGGGTCATCCCCTGCACGCCAACTTGTGAAGTAACCAATGACACGACGGGGATGGTCTGCACCCATTTTCTCACGGCCTTCATCATCGTAAATTGTACAGTAAGGAACATCGACACCTTGAGTTTGATATAAGCCATCAGGGCGACATGTGCTCACTGTTGGAGCGCCGTTCACGGTCAAAGATGCCAACGCAGAATCTGCAGTCGCACCTTGGTCGTCTGTTGCTTTCGCGTAAACCGCTAAAGAACCCGCTTGAGTTGTTGTGTAATCTAACGTGTAAGGGCTCGTTGCAGCAGTGCCCACAAGAGCACCCGCTACGTAGAAATCAACCTTATCAACCGTGCCATCGCTATCTGCTGCCGTTGCTGTCAGTGTGACTACACCACCAACATCAACAGATGTCACTGAAAGTGCAACTGAAACTGTCGGTGCTTCATTCCCTGGTTGTGCTGAATCAACAGAAACAGAAACCGCACTTGCAACACTTGCTGCGCCTTCATTATCCGTTGCAACAACAGAAACCTGATGATTACCCGACGTTGCAGCCCAAGTCGCTTCGAAAGGTGCCGCTGTGACTACCGCAACAGATGCGCCATCAACAAAGAACTCAACCGAAGCCACACTGCCATCAGAATCTAGTGCTGTTGCACTCAATACAACATTATCGCCTTCAGTAATCACGTCAGAAGCAGAGGGTGCCGTTAATGAAGCCGTTGGTACTTCATTTGGCGTACCGCCACCTCCGCCACCACTACACACATCAATCTTTTTCCATTGTGCATAGTCACCCTCAAATTGGCTCGGGTTGTTATTTTGATTCCAGTAATTCGCTGAGTACGCGCTGCCGTCATGTGAAACCTGATCACCACCGGTGTACACCGTGGCGGAATCCCACGCTTCTAACGTTGAACAATCCACAGCCGCATAGCTGTTGAACGCCATTAAGCATGACGCGGTGAGAGTACTGAGTGTAAAAACCTTCTTGGCCACTCTTCCTTGGTTTAGGTGCATGTTAGCTGTCCCTTAAGTTATTGTTTCAAGATGCTTAATTTAAGTGTCATATTTCTCATCACTTAAATCTCTTCGCAAAACAACTGTAGGTAACAGTGCCAATTTAACACCTAAAATATTCGATATTTATAAAATGACTCGCATTAATTTGTTTATAGCATGCAATGAGTCGACACTTATTTTGCACGAACAACTAATATTAAATTTATTTCGGTACGCTAAAAAATATCGCCTAATTCGTATCCTTAATTACAAAACTCTATTCATATCTGCTTTATTTGTTCGTTCTGAAATTTCGTTTTAAAACTAACCAAAAGGGATTGATTTCGCCGTAGAACTGATTTCTTTTCTAAATTTGCCCACTTTTTCTTAACAATTGTGGTAGTATCGCGGATTTTTTTGACGAACCTCACATTTCCAATGCAAGTGTGGGAGAAATACATAGGCTCGAAAGAGCCAAATATAGCGAAGAAATAATGTCCAACTTGACGCAAGTCGCCAACGAAAACATCAACGCAGAATCTACTTCTATCGATTTCAATAAAGCTCAATCTTTGGGTGAAAAACTGGAACTCGGAAACCCAGTCTTTTGGCTTAGTGGCAGTTTTTTAACCCTCTTTGTCATCCTAGCCTTCACCAACACCTCCGTGTTGTCCGAACTTGTAAACATCGGCTTTAGTTATTCAACTAAGTGGTTCGGTGCTTTCTGGCAAGTCCTACTACTTCTCAACTTCATTATCGGTTTAGTGCTTGCACTAGGTCGCACCGGCCACGTTCGCTTAGGAACGCTTGCCCTACCTGAAATGACCACCTTTAAATGGATGTCTATCGTCCTATGTACGCTGCTAGCCGGCGGTGGTGTGTTCTGGGCAGCCGCAGAGCCTATCGCTCACTTTGTTTCAGCTCCGCCACTGTATGGCAACGCAGATCCTCAAGCGATGGCGTTCAATGCTCTATCACAATCTTTCATGCACTGGGGTTTCCTTGCATGGGCAATCTTAGGTGGTTTGTCTTCCATCGTGTTAATGCACTTGCATTACGACAAAGGCCTTCCTCTTAAGCCTCGCACTCTGCTTTACCCAGTACTTGGCGACAAAGCGATTAACAGTTGGGTTGGTAACGTTGTCGACGCATGCAGCATCGTGGCTGTAGCCGCAGGTACTATCGGCCCTATCGGCTTCCTTGGCCTACAAATCAGCTACGCACTTAGCGAACTGTTTGGCATTTCAGACAGCTTTGCAACTCAAAGTGTTGTTATTATCTTTGCTATCGCAATGTACACGCTTTCTGCTTTGAGCGGCGTGAACAAAGGTATCCAACTGGTAAGCCGTTACAACATCATCTTGTCTGTGTGTCTAATCGGCTACATCCTTCTTGTTGGCCCAACGAGCTTCATCGTTGATGGCTACCTGCAAGGTATGGGCGAAATGGTTGATAACTTCATCCCAATGGCGCTATACCGCCAAGATACAGCATGGCTAGGTGGCTGGACTGTGTTCTTCTGGGGTTGGTTCTTAGGTTATGGCCCAATGATGGCGATCTTCATTGCTCGTATCTCACGTGGCCGTACTATTCGCCAAATGATCGTTTCTATTAGCATCGTTGCACCGCTTGTAACGTGTTTCTGGTTCAGCATCGTTGGTGGTAGTGGTCTAGCGTTTGAATTAGAGAACCCAGGTGTGATTTCTAGTGCGTTCGAAGGCTTCAACCTTCCGGCGGTTCTTCTAGCAATTACCGCGCAACTGCCGTTCCCAACTCTGATTGCAATTCTGTTCCTGATCCTGACGACCACGTTCATCGTGACAACAGGTGACTCAATGACTTACACCATCAGTGTGGTAATGACGGGTACGACAGAGCCAAACGCAGCGGTACGTACTTTCTGGGGTATCATCATGGGTGCGGTAGCGATCGCACTTATCTCAATGGGTTCAGGCGGCATCTCCGCTCTACAGTCGTTCATTGTAATCACAGCGGTTCCGGTATCGTTTATCTTGCTCCCGTGTCTATGGCACGCGCCGAAGATCGCGAAGCAGATGGCAAGAGATCAAGGTATCGCTTAATACCTGACCCGATTTAGTTTCGGGTAGCGTAGAACACTAAAAAGCCACTCAAGTGATTCACCTGAGTGGCTTTGTTTTATCTGTTCGTTACTTCTATCTACGAAGCTTATTTCAATCGATAGTTCGGCTTATTGAAACTTTTCACCCGCAGCAACCATAAACGACATCTCAACCAGTAGCTCAGGATTAGCAAGTTCTGCTTTCACGCATGCACGGCTTGGCGCGCAGCCTTCAGGGAACCACGCTTCCCAAACTTCATTGAGTGCATCAAAGTTAGCGAAATCCGTGAGATAAATAGTCACTGACAATACGCGAGATTTGTCGCTGTCTACCAAACTCATCATTTCTTCGGCTTGTTCGAAGATTTGCTGAACCTGACTCTTAATTCCTGCTGTTGTATCCGTCTCTGCCACTTCCACAAAGCTTGCAATACCGTTAAAAACAGTTACATCAGACCAACGTTTGGTCGGGTTAATTCTATGAATTTTAACTGGTTATACTCTTCTTATAATTAGGGTGAACATCAGCGTAATCTAATCCAAATCATGAATATTGAAAACAAAAATTAGAAAGCTCGCGTTACCTTTTGAACAGCACTATCGCCTACCCATTGCTTTGGTTCTCAACATCACTAGCCTTTGAGTTCCTATCGAGACAATAAGTCGCTACCTATTAAGTTTTTAGATAAATATATTAATTATTATTCTCAATGCGAAATTTAATCTGAGCTATTGCGGTCATATTCAGGGAGTTTATTAAATTGAGTACTTTTATGCATGTTCAAACCTATGATTTAAAACAGAGTAATGTGGGATATAACCTAGGCGTGATTGGCGTAGCGTTGGTGTTAGCTTGGATTGGTATTTACAAGTTTACGCCAACCGAAGCAATGCTTATCGAGCCTTTAATCGCAAACCATCCTGCAATGAACTGGCTTTACAATCTGTTCTCAGTCCAAGCTGTGTCTAACATGGTGGGTGGCGCGGAGATCATTGTCGCGATTGGACTGATCGTTGGATTTAAGAAACCGACAGTTGCCTTCTACTCAGGCATTGCTGCAGCGGCTATCTTTGTTGTGACACTCAGCTTCCTGATTACAACGCCAAACGCTTGGAAAGTATCGGATGGCATCTTAGTCACTAACTTCTTCCTAGTGAAAGACATCCTGTTTTTGGCAATCGCAATTAGCGTAATCGAACGCAATAAACCTCAGAAGTAACTGTATAACTAGAAGTGGCCATGACCCTAGAAGTAACCTTAAACCTTGAAAATAAAGTCTCGAAGCTGGCTAGAAGGACGCTGCCAGCTTCTAATGTATAAGGCACTGATAGTCACCTAGTCAGCTAAAACCTTACGATAATAATGAGCATCTTGATGTTCTCCTTTAAACACCGCGTAGCTCTCAACATACTCGACCAATTCAAAACCGGTATTGGATAAGATTTTGTTGGAACCGATATTGCCCACTAACGCATAGGCATCAACATATTTAAGGTTGGTCTGTTCCTCCAAATAGAGTAGAAACTGCTTTACTGCGTTAGACGCAATGCCTTTTGAAGCAAAGGAACGACCTACTCGATACCCTAGCTCTCCACTATGGGCGATCTGGTCGATATCGCGGATGTTGATTCTTCCACAGACAGTGCCATTGGCATCTTTGATCAACATAGGAATCATCTCACCATTCTCGTATTCAGTTAGAAAGCTGGTGATTTGCTCGGTCACACCTGCATTTGAATAGAAGCTATCACCCCTAACTGGAATAAATTGCTCAAACCACTCTCGATTTTCGACCTCAAAATCCAAAAGCGCACTCGCGTCATTCGGTTGAAGTAAGTGTAAAAATACATCCATGACAAATACTCTAATGTTTCCCTAAAAAGCCGCACCTTATGATTCATGAACCACGGCTTATTAATACGGTTACGGTAAACCTCTCAATTTCTTGGCTGGGTTACCTGCGTAGATACCTTTTTCGGTGATGTCTTTCGTTACCACACTGCCCGCGCCGATTACTGCACCTTCGCAAATGCTGACAGACAGAACCGTAGCGTTAGAACCGATCGTGACGTTGTCAGCTATCAAGGTACGCCCCCAACTTTCAGGATTAGGATCTGGCTTGCCCTCTTTGAATAAGTCGTTGGCAAACATGACTCCGTGACCAACAAAGCAGTCACTTCCAATGGTCACATACTCACAGATAAAGGTGTGAGATTGAATCTTGCTTCTCGCACCTATCACGGTGTTCTTTTGAATCTCAACAAAGGGGCCAACGAACACATCATCTTTAAGCTCACAGCCATAAACGTTACTTGGCTCGATGATAGTGACATTCTCGCCACAGGTAATATCAGTAATCTGTGACTTTAATACTCTTGGACTTGCCATACTTCACTTCCTCTCGACATTAGCGTCACAATTCAACCTAAGAGATTGTGCCGTAGCCATTAAAGTGCAGCAAATAGATATGTTGAGAGTTGGCAATGGATCAGAAATTCTGCATAAATTAAAACAGTCCTACCAGCACAACTGACAACAGCACCCCACCGATAGAACTTGGGGCATGAAATGGCCGAGCCCGAGATTTAATGTACTCTTTCTCAAGCTCTTCTTGGTAAGTTTTAACGGCGAGTTCTTTTACGTAGTTATTTTGCATAATAAGCTCCTTCTTAATCAGTAAGAGAAGCTTAAGACTTGAAGTTAGGTTGAGGTAAAGCAAAAATTCAGATTAATTGAACACTTTAGTTTTGTTACTCGAGGACTACTCTGAACACATCGTTATTCACACCGCCAACATCCACTAACTCTCCCGGCTTCATAACAAGCGAGGCGTTCAGCTGTCGTGTTGAACGTGGCTCTTTCATTTCTCGAATCACTAACATATCGACAAAGTAGCCTGAGTTTTGCTTTGATATTGAGCCCGAGAAAGTAACACTCTCTTTTCTATTGGCTAGCACCGAATTAAATGTTTTATCCTCTAAAACACCTGCAGAGATGGATGTATCACCATAAAAAAGCGTGATAGTTGTCGGATCAGGCATTAGCTTTTGATTAGACGAACAACCCATAAGGGATAGGCACAGCAGTAAAATAATTCGAAATTGCATAAACTGGTTTTCTTTCGTTAAGCGTCTGTTTTTCATATTAAAACACTTCGACTTAATAATCACCATATGTCGGGTCGAAGCTTGGTTATATTGCTTCGAATAAGTTGTGTAGCGAGGCTTGGGATTGGCAGTATCTGTGGCGAGTTAGCAGATCAGACCGCCGGCTTATGTTTCGACTCAATGTTTAAGAGCTAAAGCTGGGATCTGATCGCTATTATCGAGAAGGGTGCAATTAATTTAAGCAACCACGTCTTGTGGTGGCGTACCTTCGCAGTTAGAAACGACGGCATCAATTTGAATTAGAGCATTCATAGGGATCTCTGAAACCCCAACCACCGTTCTTGCCGGTAAATCAGTGTTAAAGAATGCGGTGTAGATTTCGTTTACCGCATCAATATCTGAAATATCCTTAAGTTGAATATTAATTTTCACCGTATCGTCCATGCTATGGTCAACACTTTCAATTATCGCCTTAATATTTTTTAAACATTGTTCCGCTTGCTCTTTTACACCACCAGCAACAATTTCATTTGTTTTCGGGTCTAAAGGCAATTGTCCTGAAATATGATTGTAGTGAGAGAAAGCAACAGTATGCGAATAAGGCATGAATGGTGCTGCAACAGTATTATTGGTTTCAATAACCAGTAAGCGAGTGTCTTCTGGTAATTGCGGCGGTGTACCGTCACCATGTGAAACGGATGTATCAATTTGAATTAAAGCGCCCATTGGTAATTCAGCTGCGTTAACAACGGTACGAGCAGGAACGTAGCTTGGGAAGAATTTAGCACATATTTCATTTACCACTTCCGCATCTGCGATATTTTTTACGTAGATAGTCGTTTTAACCACATCATTCATGACATGTCCGATGCTTTCTAAAATAGCTTTAATGTTTGATAGACATTGGGCCGTTTGCGCTTCGATACCACCATCAACCAACTCACCTGTGGTTACATCTATCGGTAACTGAGCTGAAAGATTGTTGTAGTGAGAAAAAGCCGCAGTCTGCGTGGACACAGCACTTTGAGGCGCATTATCCGTATTCCTTGATACCTTAACTAGTGCGCAAGGTGCTTGTGGTTTAGTGCCTTCACCGTTAGAAATGAGAGCATCCATTTGAACCAGCGCATCGCTGCTTGGCAGTGCAGTGACACCCACGACAGTGCGTGTTGGAAGGCTGTTGTGGAAGAAGTTTTTGTAAACTTCATCAATAGCATCGATATCAGAAATATTCTTAACGAAAACATTAATCTTCACGACATCATCCATAACATGGTCGATGCTTTCAACAATCGCTTTAATATTATTCAAACATTGTGCTGCTTGATCTTTAATATCACCGATGACTATTTCACCCGTTTTAGGGTCAATCGGAAGTTGAGCAGAAAAGTTATTATAATGAGAAAAAGCGACCGTTTGTGTAGATACAGAATTAATTGGTGCGTTTTCAGTGTTTCTTGAAATTTTAATGATATCGCTACTCATCGGTATTATCCTTTAAATAAAATAGGTATACGTATTTATATTTAACAATCGTATTTGGAAGAATGATTAAAGTAGCGCCATGTTAAGTGAATTATTTTAGGGTAAACGTGATATCCATCAGACTCTCAGTTGACTATAAATCAGCAAGTTACAGAATAATTAGTCATCAGACGACTAATTATCCGTCGTACTAGGCTTTATCAACTGCTAAATTATCTTCAATTTTAAGTCTATTCAATAATCCTGAATACTCTCTCTGATAGTACGGTGAGTAATTCCAGAATTTTAGATAATATTTGATAGGTTGTTCACACTAAAACTTCGTTAATAGCTAAGTTAGTGAGTTTCTCCCCTATACCTGTGCATAAACTCTTAGGCTATTTAATTAATTATTTTCGAGAGCTTATTTTATATAAGTACGTTAATAATATATTCGAGAATCAAATACCTACAATCTAACAATGCCTATGATTAGATACATTTACTCATATAATTCAACAAATATGAGCAATCGTCACCATAGCTTTTGGCATTATAGCTCTCAACACATAGTTTCGTTGAAAGAAGAACTAAACCGCTCTTGGAGTAGTATTGAAGTGGCGCTTAAATTCGCGGCTAAATTGAGATGGGCTGGAGTAACCGACTCGACGTGCAGCATCACTAATACGAAGGCCTTCTAGTTGAATCAGCTCTTTCGCTTTGTTGAGTCTAACCTTTTTCAAGTATTGAAGAGGTGATTCAAAGGTGACATTACGGAATGCATTGTGGAAGGCAGACACGCTCATGTTGGCTTCGTCAGCAAGCGATTGAACGGTGATGGTTTGGTCGTACTCTTCATGCACTTTAGACAGCGCTTTGGCAACACGTGCGTAATGGCCATCATGATGAGCTAAATCAAACAGCACACGCCCTTCTGAACCGGTTAATGCGCGGTAGACAATCTCCG
This sequence comes from Vibrio sp. 10N.286.51.E5, assembly GCF_041469125.1. Lineage (NCBI taxonomy): Bacteria > Pseudomonadati > Pseudomonadota > Gammaproteobacteria > Vibrionales > Vibrionaceae > Vibrio > Vibrio sp. 10N.286.51.E5. Next base: position 150,918 of record NZ_JBFRJZ010000012.1, read on the forward strand.
TTACCATGGCATCGCCCAATATGTTGGCCTCAATGTCGCAATGCAGCGTTTTCACCAATCGGGTAAAGCTCTCTAGCATTTGCTCTTCCATTGGCGTCGATTCTAAGCCACTCGAGTTCTGTTTGTGCTTGTTGCAGTAGCTCTCTAAGAAGCCTTGATCTTCGAGCTTTTTGACTAAGCTATGCAAGCGTTGAGAATCAATGCTAATCGACAAGCCAAGCAATGGTTCACCATTAACAGGCAAGGCTTCGCACTCTAACGGCATTGGCACACCCACCACAAGATAATCACCTGCAGCGTAAGTCACTGGCCTTTCGCCAATGTAGATGTTCTTTTTACCCTGTCCGAGCATGATAATGCCAGACTGGTAAGTAAATGGCTGACGCTGATTCCCGCCACTACTTCTATACAACCACACGCCGCTAATTTCAGTTTCTCTGATCCCTTCGAGATCATCCCAACCTTTGTGTTCTACATAAGACTGTAATAACTGAGCGAGTGTTTTCATAAGTGGCGACTTTCCATTCTAAGTGCTAAGAGTAAGTAAGCTAAAGCAGAGGAAGAATATCAAGTTTGTAGAAATAGGCAATTTATTTGGAGGAACAGCTCTTCATTGACCTAGATTACTGTACTAATATGCAAATATAGAAATTGAGCAATAAACCAAAATAACAAATTTCGCTTTACACAAGGAATCTCTGATGCAATTTACTTACGTTAACCCTACTGTTATCCATTTCGGCCAAGGCCAAATCAACGCTATCAGCCAAGCGGTTGATACTTCGAAGAAAGTACTGGTCATCTATGGTGGCGGTTCAATCAAGAGCAACGGTGTTTACGACCAAGTTGTAGAATCTTTGAAAGATCACTCTTGGATCGAGTTCTCTGGCGTTGAAGCAAACCCTACCAAAGAGACGCTAGACAAAGCAGTCGCTCTTGTTAAAGAAGAAAACGTAGAATTCATTATCGCTGTTGGCGGTGGTTCAGTAATCGACGGCTCTAAGTACGTTGCTGCAGCGGCTAAATATGACGGCGACGGTTGGGACATCCTAACGGGCAAACACCAAGTAACTGAAGCGACGCCAATCGGTGCGGTACTGACACTTCCTGCGACAGGTTCTGAATCTAACATGGGTGCGGTAATCACGCGTAAAGCGACTCAAGAGAAACTGGCATTCATGAACCCTGCAGTACAGCCTAAGTTTGCGGTTATGGACCCAGATGTAATGAAGTCTCTACCTGAGCGCCAGCTGATCAACGGATTAGTTGATGCGTGGGTTCACGTATGTGAGCAATACATCACGATGCCAACAGACGCAATGGTTCAAGACGGTTACGCAGAAACACTGCTTAAGAACCTACTTGTACTGGGTAAGCAATACGACGAGCGTGACAACGATGCATGGCGTGCAAACCTAATGTGGACAGCAAACCAAGCGCTTAACGGCCTGATTGGTACAGGTGTTCCTCAAGATTGGGCAACTCACATGATTGGCCACGAATTCACTGCACTATGGCACGTAGACCACGCACGTTCGCTTGCGATTGTTCAACCTTCACTACTTCGTAACCAAATCGAAGCGAAACGTGGCAAGCTAGAGCAAATGGGTCGTAACGTATTTGGCTTAGAAGCGGGTGCTGATTTAGCAGAACGCACAATCGCTGCAATCGAAGCGTTCTACCACAGCCTAGACGTAGCAACCATGTTCGACGGCTACGAAACAAACAAAGCAACGGCGATTGACAATGTTGTTGCTCAACTTGAATCACACGGCTACCTACAACTTGGTGAGAACCAAGCAATCACGCCAGAGAAAACACGTGAGATTCTAGAGTCTGCGATTCACTAAGAATCGGGAAAATAGAGAGAAAGTAAAGATATTGGTCATACAACGATGAATTTTCACATCTGACTGAACCCATTACTTTTTTCTTTCGTACAACAGAAGCAGCGTTCATTTTGGGCGCTGCTTTTTAATTTGCCCTACAAGATGCTATTAAATTCTCATAAGTCCCTAATTTTATGTGCAATCATATTTCTATATTGTTAAGGTAAACCTGTCTCTTTACTAGGTATGAACAACGATTTGAACAATCTCAAGGAAATGGTTAAGTTTAAGTCACTTAACAAGTGGTATGGTGATTTTCATGCCCTAAAGGATATCGATTTAAATATTGAACAAGGAGAGATAGTGGTGATTTGCGGGCCGTCTGGTTCGGGTAAATCAACCTTGATCCGTTGTATCAATCAGCTAGAACCTTTCGAAAGTGGCGAACTTTCCGTGCTAGAAAAAGTACTCCCGGGTAAGTTCAACACACCGGGCCAAGTCGGAATGGTGTTTCAGCACTTTCATTTATTCCCCCATCTTACCGTGCTTGAGAACCTTACTCTTTCTCCAATTCGTACGCTTAAAAAAAGCAAACAAGAAGCCGAAAAAATAGCAATGCACTATCTCGAGCGTGTGCACATTGCAGAACAAGCCAACAAATACCCAGTGCAACTTTCTGGCGGTCAGCAACAACGCGTGGCTATCGCCCGTTCCCTGTGTATGAAGCCGGAATTACTCTTGTTTGACGAACCCACTTCAGCGCTTGATCCGGAGATGATCAACGAAGTGCTCGATGTGATGGTTGAACTGGCGAGCGAAGGCATCACTATGGTGTGTGTGACCCACGAAATGGGCTTTGCAAAACAAGTGGCCGACCGCGTTATCTTCATGGATGAAGGACAAATTGTGGAATCGAATACCCCACAAGCGCTCTTTGAAAACCCTCAACATGAACGTACTCAAGCGTTCCTAAATCAGATCCTGACTTATTGATGTTGATTCGAATTATTAAACCAGCCCTTTCCGCTCTAATACAAATTGTTGTACTAGTGGCCGCTGTTGTCTGGATTCTCGATTCTGGCGCACAAACCATGGGATACAGCTGGCAATGGGAGCGCGTGCCGGACTATATTGCTTTCTATGAAGATGGCGAATGGTGGCCTGCAGAGTTAGTTGAAGGGCTACTGGTTACCATCAATATCTCTCTGATTTCTTTGGTTGCAACGCTGGTGATTGGCTTAACCACAGCCCTATTGCGAAACTCCAATTCGGTGGTTGGACGCACCTTAGCCACCAGCTATGTTGAGTTGATTCGTAACACGCCGTTATTAGTACAAATTTATTTGCTCTATTTTGTATTTGGCCCCGTATTAGGGCTGGATCGTTTTAGCACTGCCGTTTTAGCCTTGGCACTTTTCCAAGGCGCTTACACCGCCGAGATATTTCGTGCTGGTTTAAATGGTATTGCGAGAGGACAATTTGAAGCAGCTCAATCCTTGGGCTTATCAAAGACCTATACTTACTGGGATGTGATTCTTCCTCAGGTGGTGCAACGCACCTTGCCACCTTTGACCAATGAAGTGATCTCTCTTATTAAAAACTCTTCAATTGTGAGTGTCATGGCTATCTTTGACCTAACAACCGAAGCCAGAAACATAGTTTCTGAAACCGCGATGCCATTTGAGATTTGGTTCTCTGTGGCGATCATTTACCTTGCACTTACACTTTCACTTTCTGCCGTTGCAGCTTGGCTTGAGCATAAGCTCGGAGCTAACTGGCGAACACAATAAGGATTTATCAGCATGAAGCTATTTAAAACCGCAATTACAGCCCTACTTGCGCTTGCCGTCAGTTTGCCTGCACTTGCTTCTGAAACGCCTAACCTAGACAAAATAAACGAACGTGGCTCTCTACGCGTTGGTATGTCGACATTTGTTCCTTGGGCGATGCGTAACAAACAAGGCGATCTTGTTGGCTTTGAAATCGATGTAGCAAAACGTCTTGCTGAAGATTCTGGCTGGAAAGTTGAATTCGTACCGACGGCATGGGATGGCATTATTCCTTCTCTACTTTCGAACAAGTTTGATGTAATCATTGGCGGTATGTCTATCACTGAAGCTCGCGCTAAAAGCGTATTGTTCACTGAACCTTACTCGCACTCTGGCGTTCAACTGGCAGCGAATAAAGAGCTAGCAGAAGGTTTTACACAAATCTCTGATTTTGATTCTCGCCGTGTAAAAATTGCAGCGCGTCGTGGTGCATTCACAGTGCAAGTAGCTCGTGAAACCTTCCCTAAAGCGAAAGTTCTACAGTTCGATGACGATGCTCAAGCATTCCAAGAAGTATTAAACGGCAACGCACACGCGGTTATCGCGTCTAGCCCGAAACCAGAACACGAAGCGATTAAAAACGCAGACACGCTATTTATTCCATTCGAAGAACGCCTATCAAAAGGTAATGAAGCATTTGCAGTTCGCCTAGGTGAAACTGACAAGACAGAATTCTTCAACGAGTGGATCAAAGCACGTACTGAAGACGGTTGGTTGAAAGAGCGTTACGAGTACTGGTTCTCTACTCTAGATTGGCAAGACCAGATTGCTCAAGGTCAGTAATCAGAACTTTTGCTAGTGAATCGAGGCAGTGCATTGTTTGCGCTGCCTTGTTAAAAACAACGAGATAGCTATGACCTCATAGCCACCTCTCACAACACATCAATTATTATCGTTTAAACAGGAATGACGTGAGTAGTACTAGCGCATTAACAACACCTAAGCCCAACGTTCATATGAAGCCTTGGTATCAACGCCTTAACCTTTTAGATGGCGTGTTACTAGCTGTCATTTGTGTGTTTGCAGGCTGGCTTTATTATCGTTCCGCTGTTGGTATTAACTACCAGTGGCGCTGGGAAGATGCGTTTACCCTGATTTTCATTCCGCCTTCTCAAGGCAATATTCCTTACTTTTTCCAAGGCTTGATCGCGACACTGCGCTTGAGTGTTTGGAGTATGGTGTTAGCACTCTCTTTTGGTACATTACTTGGCGTTGCAAGGCACTCTAAAATCACTTTCTTTCGTACCCCTGCACTGATTTTTATCCAGTTGGTTCGAAATATTCCGCCGCTGGTGTTTGTCTTCATATTCTATTTTTTCGTTTCAAACCAACTGATTCCATTACTTGGTTTAGAAAGTATCTTGCGTGAACACAACGGCGATATTAACGCTGTTCAAGCCTTTCTGTTTGGTCCTGCTAACCTTTGGGAAAACTTGGCGTCTGGTGTTATCTGTATTGGTTTGCTCTCTTCGGCTTACATCGCAGAAGTGATTCGAGCTGGCTTAGAAAGTATTCCTAAAGGGCAATGGGAAGCGGCCGATTCACTCGGCTTATCGGCGTTGTCTAAGTATCGATTTGTGGTTGGCCCGCAAGTATTAACGGCCATCACACCGCCTTTAGCAGGTCAGGCAATTTCTCTAGTAAAAGATACCTCGATTGTATCCCTGATTTCGATTCAAGAGATGACATTTGTTGGCACTGAAATGGCGAACTCTTCCGGTTTGATCTTCGAGATCTGGCTGATTGTTGGTGCGGTTTACTTCGCGTTATGTTTCACCCTTTCACGTATTTTCAAAGTCATTGAACAACGCTCGAGTGTTTACCTTAACCGCTAGTGTCATTGTTTATTTAGACGTGTATTCAAGCGTCTGTTAGATGTCAACATAGCCACCTAAGTCATAATATTCATCCACTTACCCTGATTGGTTTAACTCATTGACCAATCAGGATTAATTGCTTGAAAACTCTCTACTGAAACACAGCAAACCCATCATTTAGTCACTATACTTGAAGTATCAAATTCCATTGGATCTTCTCAAGGACTTCACTCAGCATGGACAATCATAAAGAAAGAGCTTTTTACGCCGTTGTTGGCGCATTGGTTGGAGACGCCGCTTCCATGGGGCTGCATTGGTTGTATGACCAAGAGAGGATCTTGCACGTGGCGGGTTTTGAACCAGAATTTCGCTCACCAAACCAGTTCGATTATCAAGACAAAGGCTACTTCGCCCACCAAGGTAAAACCGCTGGCGACCAATCACAATACGGTGCTCAGTTATTGGCGATGGTCGATAGCCTAGCCGATAATCAACACTACGACGAAGCGAGTTACATTAAGCACTTCCGTTTCTGGTTTGATTTTGGTGGCAGTTGGCAAGGTTACATTGATAAAGCGACTCGTATGAGCTTGCTGAACATACATAAACTAGAGCTAACAGAAGCTCCAATCACAGCCTGTGGCGCTGATGACACCCAGCTACCTGCTGTTTCAAAGCTAATTCCTTTAGTGGCGTGTACTTACACCTCTCACACCTTACCGGCAATGGTAGAGAGTGCGGTACGAGTCACTAATAATAATGATAAAGCGGTAGAGTGGGCACAAGCCATCACCCTACTGATTCAAGCCGCGATACAAGGCAATTCACCATTACAATCAGTAGAGATGGTACGACAAACCTGCAGCAAGTTTATACACGATCAAATCGATGAAGCCCTCTCAGCGCCTGAGCTTTCAATAACAGATGCCGCGAAGAAGTTTGGATTGCATTGTGAACTGAGTGCCGCGTTCCCCTTGCTGATTCGCATTATTGCAGGTGCTCAGAGTTATCAACAAGGCATTCGCGACAACATCTTATGTGGTGGTGACAGCTGCGGTCGTGCGATTGTAATTGGCGCGGTATTAGCGGCGTGTTTCTACGAAGGAGATGGCGAAATTCCAACCGAATGGCTAAAACAAGTCGAACTCAATGGTGGCGTGCTGTCTTTGCCTATTGAGTGATTTCCACAACAACGAACTAGAGCCTGACATAAGACAAGCACACTTCTAGGTCGGATGTCGTTCCTATAAAGTTGGAACACACTGCGATAACTCATTCTTCAGCCAAACAACAAACGGGCTTTCTGGCTCTTCATGGTTGCTATCTTGCGTGAGCAATATGTACTGGTGACCAGAAGGTACGAAGCCAAACGGCGCGATCAAGTTACCTCTTTCAAGATCGTCGGCGACAAGTGGATAAGACCCAAGCGCTATGCCTAACCCATCGACAGCCGCCTGAAAGCAAAAGTAGAAGTGTGCAAATGTTTGGTTCGCTCGAGCTTTTGACCACTCTCCACCATTAACTTTATCTATAGTGATAGCACCCCAATGACTCCAAGCACCTGGCCGTGTACTGCTGTGCAGTAATTTCACATCATCTAAGTTATCTTTTACCTGCTGCCAATAACCCGGGGAACACACAGGGCCTACCCACTCTTCAACTAGTGGTATCTGTTCGTAACGCTCGGTTAATTTAAAGTCATCTCGGCGAATCGCCATATCGAGCCCTGTCGCATTCAAGTTCACAGGCCCACCAGCAGTCGACAATCGAACATCAATTCCGGATTCGTTATAGAAATCACCGAGTCGAGGCATTAACCAACGCATGGTCAATGTGGGTTCGCATGAAACTTCCAACGCTTGATGATTCAGCTGATTAAGCTTATGGACTCCAGTCTCCAAGGCTTGGAACGCTTGCTCTGTGTAACCTTTGAGTAATTCCCCTTCTTTGGTGAGACACACATTCCTGCCCTGTTTGTAGAACAAAACTTGGGATAAGTGATTTTCCAATACCTTGATCTGCTTACTCACCGCGCCATGTGTGATATTGAGTTTATCCGCCGCTTCACTGTAACTACTCGAATGCGCTGCTACGTGGAAAATATGAAATGCTTTCAAATGTCTCATGTGTGATTTTTTCTCACAGATAGGTGGAAGTCATTTCGATTATAGGCAGCAATAAAAAACCATACAATGCTGGCTCATCAAATATAAAGAGTTGGAGTCATTATGGAGTGGTTAATCCTAGCAGTATTGGGACTATTGATTGTTATCAGCCCAGGCGCTGATTTCGTTTTAGTTTTGAAAAACAGTGTCAACCAAGGAAGACAAGCAGGGATTTGGACTGCAATCGGTGTGAGTTTAGCGATTTGTGCTCACATCAGTTATTCAATGCTTGGGATCAGTTACTTAATCTCACAGAATGAGCAGCTGTTTGACATGATTAGATACGCAGGTGCAACCTACCTTATTTATCTAGGGCTAAAAGGTATCTTGAGTGCGGACAACAAGCTTGCACCGATGGAAGATGCAAAGCAAAGCACCAGTGTTTGGCGCTATTTAGCCCAAGGCTTCTTATGTAACGTGATCAACCCAAAAACCATGTTGTTCTTTTTGAGCATCTTCAGCCAAGTCATCTCACCTGATGCAGAAAACCAGCATGTCGCGCTCGGCTATGGGCTTTACATGATCGTTCTTCACGGTTTATGGTTTGGCGTTGTCGCTATGCTGTTTACTTCGAATACATTGCAAAAGCGTCTATTGAGAGCAAAGAAAAGGCTTAATCAAGCATGTGGATTTGGCTTAGTGACGTTCGGAGCACTGTTGGCGATTAAATCGTAAACAAGCGAGTCACAAATAGAGAGCGATTCAAACGACTGAATCGCATCTAACTGGGTCTTGGTAAAACTCTAAACAAGATTCATCGGTCTAATATCGGCACTATCAGGGAAGATAGCGTTGAGTTGTTTCACTTCTATCGATAAATGTCGGTTGAGCACACCCTTGATAACCGAACGCATATCAGTCGTTGGACTAAGGTCTCGGCCTTCATATAGCTGGCTTTGGCTCAAGCCCGGCCAATTGGTAATAACCTTACCACCCGCTCCTTTCAACGATGGCAGCGCACCACCCGCAACAAACATGACGTTGCCAGTGCCATGGTCGGTGCCTTTGGTGCCGTTTTCTTTTGCTGTTCGACCAAATTCACTGGCCGCGATGATCACTGTCTTCTGCCAACGATCACCTAGTGAAGCTTTGAGAGCCGCTAACCCAACATCCAAAGTTTTAAGCTGATTACTCAACCGTCCATTTACGTTGCCTTGATTGGCGTGAGTGTCCCACCCACCGAGTTCTAACGCTGCGATGTTTGGTCCGTTATCAGCCGACAATATGTCGCCTGTTTTACCCATCAATGATTTAAACTGTTTGCCGACACCTTGGTCGCCTACCAGTTGATCTATCTTCATGACACTTTCAAAGTTTGAAGACAGCATTTGGTCACTTTGAAACAACTCTTCCAGCAGTTCCGTTTGTTTATCACGTGTTTTTAAGCGGTTTGGGTACCAACTTGCAACGGTCGATTCGCCCTGCATGATGAGTGGTAAGCCCGAATCAATCGCTATTCCATCGTATTTTTCTGAGCTCAACGTGAGTAAACGGTTAATCCACCCTACGGTGTTAAACGGGTCGGAAGTGCCATTCTCCAATATCTTCTGTCCATCAAAATGTGAGCGCTCGCGATAAGCGGTTGAACAAGCGTGTACAAAGCTGAGTTCGTTACTCTCATACCATTGATGGCATTGCTTTAGGGATGGGTGAAGCCCAAAGAAATCATCCAACTTCACTAGCTGTTCAGGTTTTAATCCGATGTTGGGTCTCAAATTAGAGTAATCCGGATCGGCATGCGGCACTACAACATTTAAACCATCCATCGCGCCACGCAGTGATACCCAAATGAAGATATTGTCTGAACCTGTTTTGGCAAAGCTTGGAAATGGCAGCATCGCACTGACGCCAACAGCCGCCGCAATACCCATGAACTGGCGGCGGTTAATACTATGTGGCGCTTTATTCTGAGAACAATCTGACTTTTTCATACCCACTCCTAACGATATTGAAACTGCGGACTTAGCCACAACAGGGAAAGTTGCATTGCAGCGCTGTCGGCTTTGTTCAATACAATTTGGGTGTGTTCATCAATAGCATCGCCATATAAACCCGCGATCACTTTATCCACTACCGCTTTCGGCTTAACTCCTGACGCTTTAGCCGATTTTATTGCAGCAGACGCAAGCCTATTCGCAACTTGCATACGTTGAGTCAACGCCGAAGGGCTATTGTAGTCTCTGTCTTGATCCGACCAGCCTGCAGGTGAACCCGGTTTAAAAGGAGGCTGCCCTAAATTGTTGAGTGCATTGAATGCCTGTTTCTCGTTTAAAGAAATATCGGCACTACGAAGAACGGCAAACAGCCACTCCTTCGGCGGTCTAAAACGATTAGGGTTAGGTTTACTCGCCTCAGCGCTGTTCAATAACAAGCGATAGATAGGCAGTAAATCTCCCTCGCCTTTCAGATATTCAGCAACCATTTGCTCTGAGAGTTCTTTAGATATGTCGCCAATGAAATGCTGGCAAAGCTTATCAACCAAGTGCGCAGCAGTGTCTTTGTGGGTCGCTAAGGTTTTTAAACACGACTCTCCTTGCGAGAACCCGGATTGAGAATAGGACTTTCCAAGCAGTGTGATACTTCCTGGCTCATGCAGATTATTAGCGAATCGAAAACCAGCATCAGGAGATTTGAATTTAATGCCCCAGCCTGAAATGCCTTTTGCTAAAGCAATAACATCTTGCTGAGTATAAGAACCGTCAACGCCAAGAGTGTGGAGTTCTAAGATCTCACGAGCGAGGTTCTCATTGAGCCCCTTATTACGGCGCTTTCCGACTTTTGAATTGGGACCAATCGAGAGTTGATTATCGAGATACAGAAGCATCGCAGGATGTTTAGAAGAAGCCATCAGCATCTCGCCAAAGTTACCATTCCAATGCTGGCGAACCACATCGTTTTCAATGCTGGCGGCCAAGGGCATCAGTTTTCGATTATCGACCGAGATGGCGAAGTGATTGCTCCAAAACTGAATGATGCGCTCTTGAAAACCATAAGGAGTTTCAACACTTTGTAGGTGGCGAGCTTGAGCTTGTTGTCGATACTGCGTTCGAAGAAAAGACTGCGCTTCTTTCTTCGTGGCTTGCATCTGTTGTTCGTCACCCTTGGCCTTCATTCGTTGTACACGATTCTCTCCTACTTTAATCAGAGTAGATTCAGTACTCGGTAAGTCTTGTATAGCTTGGTGAACGAATGGCTTTTTATCCAACTGTTCTACAGGAGAATAATAGGTTGTTTGACCTAGTTTTGGCCCAAAGCCAAACCTTTGTTCACCCACGATTTTTGAAGTCGGGTAATAATTCATTGCACACTCCCTTACGCTCGATCTTTTCTAAGTGTAATCGCTTAGTCATCAAGCATAGGGAGCTTTACAAGGTTTTACGTTAGATAAGTGTCAGGTGCCTATCAAGTTACCGACACGGTGTGATCATTTTGAATGAGTGTCTATTTACGCCACATATAGACAAACTGCTCGTTCTGAGAGGTGATTTCAAAGCCAAACCTCAAGTACAACTCCCCAACTCGATTACCTTTTAGGTAACAAAGTTCGACGGGTTTATTGAGGCTGTCAGCCTTAGTTAAGCAATCTTTCAGTACTTGGCTACCAATGCCCTTTCCATGATAATCAGGCAGTAAGAAGAATCGGCAAAAATAGAAGTGTTCGCCTTTGTCTTGCAACAACACACTGCCAATCGCCTTGCCTTGATATTCAATGATTTCAGGTCGTTCTTCTGCCCACTCTTCGGCGTGTATATCTCGTTGAATTTGCTCATCCCAGCCAAATACGGCTTTGATCGGTTCAAACTCAGCGGCTTTCTTGAGCTCAAACAGAAATTCATAATCTGATGACTGAGCAGCTCTTGTTGAATGCGAAAGAGCAGCTTTAACCATGTCCATATGATGTTGATTCCTGTTACTTTTCTACCGGGTTTAGTTATCAAGCTTAAGATAAGTGCATGGTGTATTCTTGATGTCCTGTGTGCTCATCAGTTTGTTCGCTCACAATAGAGAAACCTTGAGACAAGTAGAACTCAATGGTCGCTTGGTTCTCTTTATACACATTCAAAGACAGATTCGGGCATTCAAGCTTCGCGTGTTGGATAAGTTGCTTACCAACACCACAGCCTTGATGCTGTGGGCTCACAAATATCGCCGCTAAGATACCTTCATAAAGCGAATAAAAGCCACAAACCTCACCGTCTACTTGATACACGTAAGTTATTGATGCAGGAATGTATATGTCGCGCATATTACCTACTTGAGACTCCCAGAACTCAGGAGCCACAAAGTCATGCGCCTTGATCGAGGCGGTTAACCAAATATCTAAAACGACCTCAATATCAGCTGGGTTGTACTCTCTAATCATCTTAATTCTCTAAAATTATTGCGTTTTAATATGCGAATAAGTATGTCGAGAAGCGACTTAAACTTATTGAAGATTTACGACAATTATTTGAAACAATGGTTACTGCTTCTTAACGTACTTCGCCGTAACCAGCATTTCACCGCCACCATCCAGCTTGCAATCTAGTTGGTGATCTTTGCCTTCATTGATGCGTCGAATCACAGCTTTAGTACCAATTTTCAATACGCTAGAACTGCCTTTAATTTTTAGATCTTTAATGAAGGTAACTTTATCGCCGCTTTCCAATACAACACCATTCACGTCCTTAACACGCGCGGCTTCTCTTTCTAAACGCTCTTCTTCTGGATTCCATTCATAGGCACACTCAGGGCAGATTCATAGACAGGATCTTAA
>NZ_JBFRJZ010000013.1:0-12412 GCF_041469125.1 Vibrio sp. 10N.286.51.E5
TGCTCGGGCAGGGTCGATTCCGATTCTTAGGGTGTCACGGTCAATGATTAACTCTCGGGCAGGGTCTTTTCTAAATTGCCATGCGCCAGCGACCTCTCCCTTGGCGGGAGCCTTTTTTTTAGCTCCCCCTTTATAATACTACTATACGGAGGGTGGTACACCACCACTAATATATGACGAAAGGCTGAATTTTCGTGTGAATTTTCGTTGTCACCAGTCACTTTTTCGTCTTTTTGATACCACCCCATGTATATGTAGGAGATATGTCCACCACACTCATAAAATCCTCATTTTCAAATTCCCTACATATATTGAGGGGGGTGTCAGACATCTCATTTATTAGCAGGTGCTAATGTTTTGGTGGTTCAATTTTAGTCGAATTTTGATACCACCATTGATATATGTAGGGACAGTGATGCCAAATTCTGAAACGAACTGTCGTTTCATGGTGGTTGATTAGCAGTGATGATCAGAACTAGATTACTTTCGTTAAGGCGCGTCATTGAAAATAAGGATTAACAATACCGCTCAAAATGTGTATGTCGGTTGATGGACGTTCTTTTGAGTAACGATTTTCGATTTCTGGCTAATTGCTTTCAAGAACGCGCAAATCTTCCCATACAATTCCCAATCCCACCAAAATAGAAACGATGTTATGCAATTTTTTTCAATTGTTTCTACAAATGTCATTTCTTAACCGATTTATTACGGTGTTTATCAATATTTCCCAAGCATCTCGATTTTCCTCATACGCAATACGATTTTATTCGATTCATGCACGATATTTTTCAACAGCTAACAATAAACATGAAAAATACCCTCACTAATTGCTAAACCATCATCAATTTTTGTGTATCACTAGGTTTGACATCAAGACAAATGATCGGAGTGATTGATTATGAACAAACAACTGGAAGTTGCAGCGATAGATGTAGGCTTTGGAACCACCTGCGTTGCATCTGAAATAACAGGCGATCACTGTTATTACCATTGCTTCCCATCAAGAGCTGTAAAGGTGAATCCTACAGAGCTGAAGCGACTGGAATCGTTTGGCACAACTCAGCGAAATACGGTTTTAGTGAACATTGACGGAAGTAGTTATGAAGTGGGGCCGGGAGTTTTGTCAAAAGCAGCTGACGCCAACGAAAGACTTCTTAATAAACGTTACATCTCAAGTCCGGCTTACAAGGCGCTGTTTATCGGTGGCTTAAGTCTATTAAAAACGGATTGCATTGACTTGCTGGTGGCTGGTCTTCCATTAAACCAACTTGATCGTAAAGATGAACTACTCAATTTTATGATTGGTGAACATCATGTGGATGGGCGAGTGATCCGAGTAAAACAGGCACATGTATTGCCGCAGCCACTTGGCGCACTTACTTATCATGCAAAGTCTGAAGCAAAGAAAATGAACTGCGGGATTATGGAGGCGCTTGGGAACCGAGCGAGAGTTACTGTTGACCCAGGTTATGGAACCACCGACTTCTTGACTTCAACGGGGCTTACAATCGACGAAGAACGTACAAAGGCATTCGAACTAGGTCAGGGGAAAATTCTCAGAAGCCTGAGCACCTACCTGTCTGAGGTTTTGGGTACGTCCATCGGGACCGAATTGGTAGACAAGGCATTCAACTCGAAAAAGCTCGAAATATTTGCTGAAACGTATGACTTCCCTGTCGCTGATGGTGTCTTTGATTGCTTGCCGCTGATTGACAGTTTGTGCAATGAAGCAGTCGATTTACTTACAAACATGCTTGGTGAAGCATCAGACATACAAGAGTTTATTGTGTCTGGTGGTCCAGCTCCCGATTTCGCGAGAGCGCTAGAACGTGCATTTCCGAGACATACTGTGAAGTTAGTCGAGAAACATGAAGTTGCTGTATGCCTTGGTTTTGCTGAGTTAGCTAGACAAATCGCGGGTGTTAATTCAAACAAGGTTGCGTAGCTTATGAGTAATAGTATCGATGTTAACCTGTCGACTTGGGTGGAAAGGGGAGCTATCGAGATCCCAGATAGTCCCAAGTTTAAGCGCATCATGTTGCGACGAATACTAAACAAAGGCGCAGTGATTAAGCGATTGCACGAGTCGAACTGGGAAAAGATATCATCACAAGTTGAGCTTACGATGCCGTTCAACGGCGAGAAGGTTAATGAGCGATTTAGAATATCTAAACGTGATTTCCCAGTTTTGTTAAGCGAATTGAATCATTGTGAAAACCGAAGTTGGTTACTCCCAATTCTTTTCCAATTGGGGCTGTTATATCACCAATCCGGTGAAGCAATTATTAATCGATTTTTGGGTAACGTGAACACCAACAACGAACACGGTTCTTCCCAAAATTCTCCACAGATACCTGAAGCTAAATCACCACAGACAGACCCAGCAGATTTGGTATCTACGGAACTGGTTGATAACTTGACTTCAAGCGGATTAATCAGTTGATTTTGACATAGTACATTTGCAATAAGTCAAGGGTTAATGTTGCGAATGTGTATGTTTTTTTGTAATCATTGTTGTGATTTTATACATTTATGCAATAATCCAAGAGTTCACTAAAACAAATTGCGTATTATGGAATTCGTAATTTCGTATAAATGAACACAACGTCAATACTGTAAACGCAACCTAACAACGCTCGTGGTGAGCTTAGTAAGGTGTTTGAAAGGTCAATGTTGGGATCGTTCAAACCGCGTAAAAGCATGGAAGATTTACTTATGAAACGTCTAGGCCACATGGCAGCCGTGCGTGCAATTTCCGCTCGCATATTGTCAGCTGCACACCAATCTGTTTTAACTAACAGAGAATGCTCCGCTCAAATTAACTTTCTGACTAACATCGACGTAGATCGATTTATAAGTATCGAGCCCGATACTCTAGAGAAGTTTGTAGAGATGCAGCACCATATCTTTACCCTTGCCCCATTACGTTCTGGCTGCACTAAACAAACAGGTTTATCGGTTCTCAATACCGCAATTGAAACAGGCCAGTTTGAAAATTATCGAACACGATTGAACGCTTATCTCAATGTCACTTCTGAATCTACACCTTCTACCGATGAGATGAGTTTTCAGTGCCAATCACTAATTCTCGCAATGCACAACCTCGCTCAAACAGATCCGCATTCTGCGATGATTGAGCTAATGGCAACTCAACAAGAAATCACTAAGTTTGCTAGTTTTGAGTTGTTTCAAATTGTCAGGTTCACATCTGCCGGTATCAATCCTTTCGTATTTCACGAAGGTACTGAAGCTGAGATGTTGAATGCCTTAGAGACTCATGAATTTCAAAGTCACAATGTCGGCGTAGAACGCATTCGTATGCGTACCTTGACCGATATGATCTAAATTCAGTCTGTTCACAATTTGAAAGGATAGTCATATGTCCGAGATACAATTATCCACAGCGTCTCAAATGGCGCTGAAATTGGAGACGCGAGCACTCGATCTTGTACGCTTTGGTGCAAACGCAGCCACAATTAAAGACCTTTTAGGTTCAGTGCCTAAGTCTGCTCAACATGAGCTTGGCCGAATGCAGACAGACTTTAAAAAATCAAGAATGGGTAAAGATGCGAGCTTTCTTCATCAAGTACCGGAAGCGTTTCCCATCTCGAATAAGCTTTGGGCTTATTATTCAATCCTCTCCAATGACCCATCAGTGAAATTGCCGCTTCAAGACAATATCGACAAGATGCTTGATGCTTATGCAAGAGTATTTGATGAATCGAGTGAAGACATACGTGCTTACGTGAATTTCAATCGATTTGTTCAACTCCTTCATCGTATCGGTGACGGTACGATCCACATTTTCAAATGTGAGTGTGGGACAAAATATATTGGCCACACTGAAAGACCTGGTACTGGTTGTGCTCATTGTCGTGCAGAAAGAGCGAGAAATCGTCGTAAAGCCAAAGCCGCTGAGGTATAGATTATGAAATCGAACTATCTAGGCTTATCGATGTTATGCGCCCTTGCATTTGCAGCTACCGCGACGGCAGATGCAAATTTCGTCAATGATAAAAGTGCCGCTCAAGGTTGGCACTTTTATGGGGAGCCTGAACCAGAAGAACCCAAAAAGCCCGTGCCTCCACCAGTCCCTATTGCCCCTCCAAGTACAGCAAAATCTGGTCCTGAACCTATGTCGACGAAATGGATTCGAGCGCACTTTATGGAGTTTGTTGGTGAAGCAATTAATGACCCTAGTCCGGAGAACATCCAACGAGCCCGATACATGCAACGTGTGATTATGGACAAGGCGACTGCTTTTAGGGAAGCGTGGATGCAAGATGTCATCAACAACCCTCTTCTTGATGAAACACAAGCAAGGCCAACATCGAGTTTTGCTCTTAATGCTAAGAATGAAGCTAAGAATCGTGCAGAACAGGAAGTGGTTCAAGAAGTAGCAAAACAAGCGGGGTTATGGTTCTTTTTTGAGAGCACTTGTGATTACTGTAAACGCCAAGCACCAATTGTCCAACGCCTCATGAGCAAATATGGCTTTAATGTAAATGCGATCAGCATCGATTTAGCGCCAATGGAAAATGGTATGTTTCCTGAGTATCAACCGGATACCAAGCAGAAGTATAAAGAGCTAGGCGTTCAAAGAGTGCCTGCTTTGTTTTTAGTCGGTAATTCCGGTGAGTTCGTAGCGCCCATTTCACAAGGCATTGTGACTGAAAGTGAAATAGTCAGATTGGTTCTTATTCAGGCAAAGACGGCCAATGTGATTTCAGAAGAACAATTTAACGACGCGTCGGCAGTTGAGTCACTACAGCAAATTACACGATTTGAAGATATTGATGAAGAAAGAGCCTTAACAGACGCAAACTATCTAGTTGAAATCTTAGAATCGAACCTCAAGGCACAGCAAGGTTACTAACTTTATCGCGGTTAATTGGAGCCTGTTCATTAGTTAATGAGCAGGCTTTTTTATATCAGTTGCACGTTAATTACCGAAAAAAGGCTCCTTATTTGAATTTTTTGCACTGGCGTTAAGTAACACTAATCCTAGTTCTCTATCAGGATATGGTCATGAAGCTTATACCAGTGGTTCTACTGACATTCAGTACATTAGTGATGGCTAACGAGTCACAAAAGCCCGTGATTACGTCATCAAACACTACCAACTCCCATCAATCGACGACTCGACAAATAGTAGAAATGCCCGATTACGAGCGGCTATTTGGCGCTATTACGTCGAATAAAGGCGACATCAACGCGTTGAAAGTCAGCCTACTTAATTTCTATTCAAGCTTGCTCCCAGTTTTGCGTTATGAAGCTCTCGTTCTTGAGGTCCCTGAAGCTTTGACCGCTTATAGCTCTGCAGAGTCAGCAAGCTACGAACTCGCCAAGCTTCACCTTATTGACCCTGAAACTCTAGAACCAAGTGAATATCAGTTTTATGAGCGAGTAGTGGTTGAAGACAGCTACGAAATTGCGAAGGAGTTGGTACTTAATGTGTTGCCGTTTATCCCTTCGCCTGAATCAGACCAACAGAAAAGTTTGACAAAGAATGTCAATGCACAAGCGCAGGAGGCAATCAATTATGAAACGTATTAGGTCTTTTATCGTTGCCGCCTCGCTGACATGCTCTATGAATGTGTTGGCCAACCCAATGCAAGACGTCTTCAATGGGTACTCGACAGGTCATGGTATTGTCGACTACGAAACCAGTAATAAAAACGCCATCGCACTCGGTTCTTTTTCATACCGTGTTAAGAGTCATGATCCAAATATCGTGAACTTTCAAGTTCCGTCGATGAAAGCCGGATGTAACGGAATCGACCTTAATCTGGGTTCATTTTCAATGATCAAAGATTTAACAGGGATGCTCCAAAACTCAATGAGACAAATTGCAGCGGGTAGTGCGTCGTATGCCTTCAACCTAGCTTTAGATGCTCTGTGTCCGACGTGTGCTGCAAACATCAAAGCCTTGAAAAAAGCGATGGATGAATGGAACAAATTTTTCAAGAACTCATGTGAAGCGGGTCAGGCATTAATGGCCAACGCGGTCGGCCCATATGAACAATCAATCCGAGATGCTTTAGCAATCGGTCAAGCCGCAAACTCAACTGGTGTTGCGACAGATTCAGCTGATTGGTTTCAAAACATAGCCCCAGGCACTTCATTGCTTGAGCTCTCCCAAAAAGTTCAGAATGGTGAGGAATTACTGACAGGTAACCTGCTAATTAACGGCATGAGAACATCAAAAATGAATGTTGGTGCCGCTGACTTCTTCCCTAGATTTTCGGAAACCGTCATGTCACTAGTTGGGACCGAGATCCGAGATGTTGCTGATAACACTGACCCTGACCGCCAAGGTGTCGAAACCTCTTCAATTGCGACAACTCCGGTTCCTGCGACATTGACTCTGCTAGATATCGCCTTTGGTGGCTTTGATACTCAAGAACAAGTGACAAGGCTCAAGTGTAATGACGGTAACCCAGATACTGTGGCCAGCTCTAAATGTCTCGATGTTACTCAGGAAACGATTGATTGGAGGCCGTTGAACAAACAGTTCTTAGAAGCGTTGGACGGAACGACAGACGGGACCGCAGGCGTATTAGAGGTCTATCGAACAGGTGCTCGCGGTGCGAATGATTTTGGTCCTACTCAAAAAGCAGTGATACAGGGTGGCGGTATGGATGTATATGGCTACATAGCTTTACTCGCGACCAAATACAGAAAAAGTTCAGAGGTCCAAGGTTACTACGAGGCAATTGCTAATGAATACGCGTACAACTTTGCGATGCAATTTTTCACATCTGCTCGTGCGTATTTGGATGCGGTTGCAATCGCGGCTAAAGCCGACAGCGATGCTAATGCCCAAGCCTACATAAAAGAAGCAAGAGAAATGTTGAACATACAGATGGACATTGTGGACCGCCACTATGAACAACAAGACTCTAAGAACCGTTTGCATATGTTAGTCGAGAAGAGTATGGAGAACTAAGTCATGGAATTTCTGATATATACCATTGGTAATTTTGATTGGGCTAGACAAGTTTTCCTTGGCTTGTCGATGGCGTTCGATCCATCAGCAGGTGATTTTGGACAGCCTAACTACTTGTTCGGTCTTGGATTAGTTCTTTCCTTCTTCGTTGCAGCCTTCAAACAATTCTTTGAAAAGGGTCAGATTGGTGGTGAATTCTTAGGAACAGTGTGCAAGGGCTATCTTATCTGGATGCTGTGTTTCTACCCGAGAGTCGACATTGTAGTCGAACATGCTGGTACGGGTGATTCAGCGTATTTTACTGACATTCCTATTGGTTTGGCTATCGGTGGAGCTGTAACGACTCAAGTACCTATCGCGTTTATCGATATTTTGAGTGACATCTTTGTGATGCCCCAGAACTCAGGCACACACTTAGACGCACTTAGAACGCTGGTGGCTATCGAAGGGTCTGTAAATAGTCCGAATATTCGTACTATTGGGCATGCAGATAGTGATTTCATACGCAGCATAGACAGTTACATGAATGGCTGTTTGTTCAAAGACATGGAAGTTGGTGGAGCCTATCAAGAGGCGAAGGTTGGCAATGTATTGACGAATGTCGATGCTTGGGCCGCGATGGAGGTCAGCTCAACGATTTGGTACATCGACATGTATCTTGAAGGGCAACCGTCATTCATGTCGTGTAAAGACTCTTACACTGCACTGAGCGCATACATTGATAATGACCAATCGAAATTAGCAGACGGACTCGATGAGTTAAATGAAGCGAAAGGCATATCAGCGACACAAGTAAGCTCTGCACTTCAGCAGTTGGGCTCTGCATCAATGGACAGCTACACATTTCAAATGAATAACTTCCTTGATTATCACGTCAAAAAGAACGCTATGGGGTTAGATGCTAGTCATTCTGCACGAGGCCAACTTGTTGACGCTATGGAATATCAAGCGAAACAACAGCGTCTTTTCACTATGGCAGGTGACAGAAACTTGTGGCTTGAAATGGCCCCTGCCACCATCTCATTTTTTGAAGCGTTCGTGTGGTTTGCTGCACCACTTATGTCCTTCTTTATCATCTTTGGTGAAGGGGGCTTTAAGATCGCCGCGTCATACATGCGATTCTTAGTGTTAGTTGGATTGTATCCATTTGTGATGATTCTGATTAACTTCTATCTCGATTGGTCTATTCAAAATGCGTTGGAAACGTCGATCACTGAGCAAACAGCATACACCATAGGGGGATTGTCCAATTTCTATTCCGAAGCGCGAAGTTATATAGCGACCGCATCTTACATGACGACAATGGTTCCTATGTTGGCTTATATGCTTTTGAAAGGTGGCGAATACGCAACCGTGAGTATGGCTGGCAAGATCGGGGGAACCGCACATGTTAATCCTAGTGCTGTCGCACCAGATATTGCAGTTGGTGCCAAAAATGGTTCACTCAGAATGGGTAATCACAGTTGGACTATGGGTGATAACGGTGTGGTTCATTCAACAAATCAAATTCAAGATCAAAACATGCCAACACTCAGTGGTATGTCGAATATGACCAGTAACTTATCCCTTACATCAAGTATGGCAGAGTCGCGAGTTCAATCATCCCAAGCTTCACATCAACAGTCATGGGGCAAGCTTTCTCAGCTTATGACGCAGATTCAAAAAGGAAAAAGTGCGAACGGTAGTGATAGTCATCAATATTCTGAAAATGCTCAATTTGCATCGCAGGTGCGTGAAGGTTTACAGAAAAACACCAATCTAGATACTCAAGAAATTACTCAATTGATGGGTAAGTTAGTAATGGGTGGTGGTGGCTCGGGTAGCGGAAGTTTCGGTTGGGGAAGTGGAGAGGATTCAACACAGCAAAACTCTGAGAGTGCAAAGACGTCGACTCAAGCTTCTGACTCTACCCAATACAGTAATGGAAAAAATAATAAAACAATGTCGAATACGCAGGGGGGCTCTCAGGCTGCAGGACGACACGGACGTGGCCCCGTGACGAGAACTAGCCATATAGAAGATAAGGGCAATTCAAAAACAGAAAGAGTCCAAGTTACTGACACTAAGAGTAATGACAAGAGTTCCGGAAAAACAAACCGAGTGGGTTCAAGAAGCAAAAGTGATTTCTCGGTTGGTCTTGATGGCCGAGTTCAGGTTAACGCAGAAGGCGGGTTTAACCTTACGGAACGTGAGGCAGAGGCATTGCAGGCAAGCTTAGGTTACGTGACCAGTGAACAAGGCGGCACCAGTGCTCAATATACTAGTCAAGAAGCGATTCAAAAGGTTCATGGTCTTTCAAGAACGACAGGTTGGGGCGAAACGGGACAAAATGCTATTCAAGACCTGAAAAGTTATACAGCTGCGAAACAATTCCAAGAAACGACGCAACACGCATTGGGTGTTGCAAAAGGTTTGAATCAAAATTATTCAACCAATTTTACAAATGCGGCAAACAATAAGGAATTTAAAGAGTGGGTGGCTAATGGTTATAACACCGAAAGTGAGATGGCCAACATGAGCCCAGAGGAGCGTAGAGTCGTTGATGCCAATGCTCAGGCCCGAAACCTCCAAATACAACGTGATGCATCTAAATACTATCACGGAGATGTGGGTCGTGCTGCAGCAGTACTTTTCTCAAGTGAAATGGTTAATCAATATCAAGAAGTGGCGACCGCTAAAGACATGAATTCAATGAAATCGGGCTTGATGGATATCTCGCAGAAATTCAATGAAGCCGACTTCTTGATTGGTGACAAAGCACTTAATGATATGTCGAAAAACTTTGCCACGATGAGTAACAATTTAGGGTCTGTGAAAGATACCACCAGCAACTCAGCCGTAGCAGGCATTCCGGAAGAAATTCAAAGACACCAGCAAGGCTTTGAGAAAACACGAGATGAACGACTGGGTGAGGTTGGTACATTATTGACCACCAAAAATATCAAAGATGAGCACGGGGAAAATGTTGATAAGGCTCGCGCCAATGCATCAAAAGTTGCGCCTGAGAAAACAGATGAAATTAAGGCCATTGAAACTGCCACTGATACAGTTAATCCAACTCCAATTTCTCAAGAAGTTAAGAGTGCTGCGAAAGATGCTGGTGGATTGGTAAATGACGTTGCAGCGGGGCTAGTTTCTCAGTTTCACTCTGCGACAGCGCAACAGCTATCAGAGCCTGCCGCAGAAAACATGAAGCACTTAGAATCACCATTGAATAAAGGTGCTGATTTACTAACAAGACCACAAATTGCAACTAACCCAAGTGCTCGTGATTTTGGACTCACCACTAATTCCGAAGGTGTATATGGTGCCGCTGTGATCGCGTTAACCAGTGATGAGAACACGCTCAATAAAGATGGGCTACTCAGTGACACTGAAATCAAGCATCACAATAATGCGGTTGGGAATATAGAACAACTAAGAACGGAAATGTCTGAGGATGAGTCATTTGCCAAAGAAGTCGGTGGACTTGCATCGGGCAAATACACCATGGAAGCGTTAGAGGACTATAAACTGTTTATGGGTGGCTCTGAGGACGGGTTCAGAGACATTGATTACAACAACGTTGCTCATGTTGCCTCAACACTTGGTACATCCCTTACTGATGAGCAAGTTTCGAATCTATCAAATCAATCTGAGGTCAATAAGAATTACGATGTCGTAAATGGCAAATTGTTATCTAAACATTATCTGCAGATTGGAACAGAGGATGGGGCCGAACACCAGAAAGCTTACCACGCATCTAAAGATACACCGAATGAAGTGAAGTTGTCACAACTTGAAGCGACAGGTAAAGAGCAAAATGAAGCTGCAATTAAAGAGGGCCAATCTAACGGAACAACTCCATTAACGGGTGTTAATGACACCGTAGCGAACACAGCAATGCCGGGTTCTGTACCGTCAAATGAGCCGTCACCAGTACCAAGTTCAATGACAAAATTCGCTGAAACTGCAGCGCAAAGCTTGGCACTTATGGAGGCATCAGAGAACAGTGGTATGAGTGACGAACAGAAATCACAAATCTTTGACTCCATTGACAGTAATACGATTTCTGTAAAAGAAGGAGCTCAACTGTTCAATGCTGTAAGTTCAGGTGAAATGACCGCTAATCAGGCAATTACGTCGTTGCAAGAGAAAGAGGAGATGCTTGCTTCAACAGAAAATACCCAACCTGATGCGCAACCAACAGAGGCAAATAATTCAAAGGAAACAACGACACAACAAACCCAAGGCAATGATCAAACAGGTTTCTCCAAACTAGCTTCAATGGTTGTTAGCGCATTACCTAGTAGCCCATTACAGCCAGAGGACAGTAATAATCAGCATACCCAAGTGCAAAGCAATCAAGAGGTAGCTCCTGATAATAAATCAGCCGAAACGGTAGAGACGTCGAAGACCTCTGACACTGTATCTACGAACTCACGCCCTGAAAGTTCAGCACCACAGTCGGTGGCTGAAACGGGTACAGTAGCGCCAGCAACTCAAGTGGCAAGTGCATCACCGCAGAAAGTGGATGAGACAGCACCTACGAACTCACGCCCTGAAAGTTCACAAGTGGCAAGCGCATCACCGCAGAAAGTGGCTGAGACAGTACCAGCTAACTCACGTACTGAAAGTTCAGTAGCAAAGTCGGGCAATGTAGAGTCAGCAACACAACTGGCGAGTGCTCCTACTCAAAAGGCAACTGATGCTGTTGCAAATACACAACGCCCTAATACTTCAGAGAAGGAGACGGGAACAAATCAGACCCAATTGGTGAATGCATCCACTGACTCCAATAACGGTAATCAAGGCACGGGAACTAGTGAGGACTCTCAAAATGATTACAAAATGGGGAATCAAACCAAACTAGCATCACTCAACGACACTGATTCAAGTTCGCCTTCTGTTACCGGAAGCGGTTCAATGGACCTAGCATTATTGGAGTCTTCACAGTTCAGTGGTATGGCTGATGGAGATAAAGAGATTGTGATGGAGGCTATTGCTAGTGGCCAACTTACTGCTGATGAAGGCATTGAAGTGTTCAATGCGGTTCAAAGTGGAGAAATTAACTCAGATGAAGCTATTCAGATAGCTAACGGGACAAAGGAATTGCCGAGCGCCCGTAATGAAATGTTGGCTTCTACTGGCTCTAGTCAGTCGAATAGTGACCTTACTGCGAGCTCAGATAATGACATGGGATCGGCGCTTACAGGTGCAGACAATGAGTTCATCTCTAAAGAAAGCGATGCACATTTAGCGTCAACGAACTTTGAAGCGCCAGTATCAGGAGCGGTCGAGCAGCCAAGCGCTGAACAGTTTGAAGCGCAAGTGGCGATGGATACTCCTAACCAGTTTGATACATCGGTAGCACCAAATGGTGGTGGAGAAATGAACTCAACTATGGGCGAGGGTGAACAACACTTGGCGTCAACGAGCTTTGAAGCGCCAGTATCTGGAGCCGAAGAGCAGCAAAGCACTGAG
>NZ_JBFRJZ010000014.1:0-167 GCF_041469125.1 Vibrio sp. 10N.286.51.E5
ACCATCCAAGTACCGCCACATGCGAGCACGCGAGGTATCGCTAGGTAGTCTTTAATGTTGTTTGGGTTGATACCACCGGTCGGCATGATTTCAATATCCGTGTAAGGCGCAAGAAGTGACTTAACCATGTTGATGCCACCTGATGCTTCAGCAGGGAAGAACTTCAA